>JBMOPR010000923.1:0-4593 GCA_049323075.1 Pseudomonadota bacterium | reverse complement strand
GGCTGGGCGGATTCAATTTCCAGTGGGCCTGGGCATCGGCGTATGCGGCGGCGCAGGCGGTGTGAAGGAATCGGCGAAATCTGTCCGTCGCGGCTGCAGCCAGATTGCGAAGGCCATGATTGTGTCTGATCGCGGTTGATTTACGTCGTTAGACGCGCGGGACAATACGCATTGGCAGGCCATTCCGAACCATCAGTGTCCCACCCATTTCAATCTCGGGTTTATGCCCTGCTATCAGGTGTGCTTCGAAACGTCGCGCCAATACTGCCGTAAGCGCTGTCATTTCCAGCATCGCGAAGCTGTTGCCGATGCAGATCCGGTTTCCGCCCCCGAAAGGACAGTAAGCATAAGGATGAAACTCCCGCTCGCGTTCCGGCAGGAAACGATCCGGATCAAAGTGCTCAGGGTCAGTCCAGAAATCCGGGTGCCTGTGGGTAAAGTACGGCGCGACCATAACGAACGCCCCTGCCTCCAGCCGCACACCATTCAGGGTTTCCTCAGTAACGGGGTCCCGTGGGAATGCCGGGGCCGGGGGATACAGGCGCAGCACTTCCTTTATGACCCGCGTGAGGTAGGGTAGCTGTTTAAGATTCTCGAGCGTTGGCTGCTGATTATCAGGAATCACGGCATCCAGCTCCCGGCGCAAGTATGCAGCCACGTCCGGATTTTCATGCAGTGAATACCACATAAACGCCATGGTGCGTGCGGAAGTCTCATGGCCCGCTATAAAGATTCCAATGCACTCGTCACGCACAAAAACATCGGCCATGGTTTCACCCGACTCTTCATCGCGCGCGGACATAAGCTTGGACAGAAGATCGTTGGGCCAGCTGGATTCGGACATGGACCGGCGCCGTTCGATAACCTCCCGCATCAGTAAATGGACTCGCGATGTGGCCTTCCGATACTGAACGTGACTGGGAAGTGGCGCCCACAGAGGTGCTTTTACCGGCAACATCTCTCTGCGGTACACAAAACGAATCATGGTTTCCACGTCTCTTTCTATTGTACGTAACCTTTCCTCGGAGAGGTCCATACCAAACATCGAGCGCAGGATGATCCATGCGGTTATCCGTGTCATCTCCTCCATTATGTCCAGCGCCTGACCAGATTTGCTGGCAGTTTCCCACCGCGTGGTCACATCGCTGGCGGCGTTTAACATCAACGTAAAGTAAAGCTCGACGCTTTTCGGCGTAAAGAAGGCGGACATCAATTTACGCTGGCGCTTCCAGTGCGCACCGGTTGCACCGATTAATCCGCTGCCCAATAAAAGCCGGCGAGTGACGTCCCACGTTTTCAGCTTGTCGTAGTTCTTGCGGTTGGTGAGGAGAACATGGCCTACATGATCAGGATGGATGATAAAAAACAAGTTGTGCAACCCCATCCGCAAGTGGGGCACATCGCCCTGTATACGCCATTGATCCGTAAAAAATTGCAAAGGCCCTTTCTTCTGGATCTCCAGCGCGATCTGAAGGAGATTGGGGCTTTTCGGCGCGATGATTCGCGGCGCCGCTGACTTGTGTGCCATAAACACCGGATCTCTGGTTTCACAATTGTGGTAGGCCTGCGTTTTCCCGCCCGTTCTGTAAGAGCCCGAACAACTTCATCGGATACGGATTGATTTGCGCCAGGATGAGCCGCGCAGGCGGCTCAATGCCCGCTGCGACGAAACGCATGGCCAGGCGCTGCGGGCCGGGACGCGCTACAACGGAATCAACCCAAGCCCCGACCGCAAGCAGCTTCCGCAGCCTTTTTTCTAACTATCTGTTTTTGAATAAAAAATTTCACTCGTTCGACGTTGGCGCCCTTGCGACTGAATCCAGGGAGGCAGTGTTGAATCGATCTTCACACACAATATATTTACCTGCAAGTCAGCATATTACTTACTAGGGCCTGTTAACACTAATCAGCTTATCTACAATTAATGCGAAATTAACGAAAAATTTGAATACGACATCCAGCTTCTCAAAGCGGGAAAATATTCGCCTGAATCCTTTCAGCCGTCTGAACAATCTTTCGACTTCATTGCGCTTCTTGTACATTTCCCTGTCATATTCCCAGATCGCAATGCGGTTTTCCTTGGGTGGCACCACTGGAGTCATCCCAAGATCGAATACCAACTGTCGTGTTTCATCGCCTTCATAGGCTTTGTCCATAATGACCGAGATGCCTTCGAACTTTTCCATGTCCAGTGTATTAAGAAGTTTGCGGCCTTCTGCGGCATCATGAACCTGACCTGGCGATAGTGAAAACGCTATGGCCGTTCTGGCATCGGCCGCAACCATGTGAATTTTGGTAGTCCATCCACCTCGAGATTTACCGATAGATTGAGCACCGTTTTTTTAACGCTCCAGTGCCATCTGGATGCACTTTAATGATCGTGCTATCCAGTGACACATTCGTAAAAATGGTTGTCACAATCGAAATACCTGGCTGCTGCAGACGCGGACATGCTCACTTCTCCTGAGTGGATTTTTTGTAATCAACAGTGTTGTGTAGTTGAGATGAATCTACAGATCTGCCACAAGAGAAGTTTTGACTTGCGTCATGAGATTGCTCAGAAGCCGCTTTTTTCAGGGGTGTATGGGATGGGAAGGAAATGCCGTGAGCACAGGGCTGCGGCGCTGCCCTGGTTGATCAGGCTGAAATCGCGCGCCGGCAGAATTCCCAGATGTCGTGGGCAAGTTGGGTTTTTGCTGCCGGATCGGGTTGCGAGCTTTCTTCCGTCAGAAGCTCGCCCTGGGCGGTGGTCGAAACCAGGTTGTAGAGCAGGGTTGCCAGCCGGTGCGGGTTGTCCTTGCGCACGACGCCTTTGGTCATGCCGTCTGCAAGCTGCTGCTCGATCAGGGCGATCAGCGGTTTCAGTGCTGCTCTGAGATCATGCGGGCGGGATTCTCCCAGGCGCAGATGCTCACGGCTCAGCGCGGCGCCGCGGCGATCATGGATGATCCTGCTGCCGCTGTTCATGCTCTTGCCCATGACAATGGAGGTCACGATCAGGCGCAGGCGCTCCAGTGGATCGGCCATGTCTGCCGTGCGCTCGCTAAACAGCTTCACCGCCTTGTGGATCGCCTCCTCGAATACTGCCAGCACCAGATCATCCTTGCCCTCGAAGCGCTCGTAGAAAGCCCGTCGCGACAGGCCTGTGCGGGTCAGCACGGCCCGTATCGTCAGCCCGTCGAGGCCTGCTTCGTCCAGCAGGTCGTAAGCGGCATCGACGATGCGGCGGCTGCGTTCGAGCAATTGTTCCCGGCTGGCCTCCAGCACGCGTTGTGCGGAGCGTTCTTCCCAGTGGGTAGGGGGTTCATCCATGGCGCTGGCAGATGGTTTCTTAGGCATGGCTGGAGGATAGCAGATATCGCTGGCGCTGAGAACATTGTTCCCAAATGAAGTGTATCTTTTGATGTCAGTCAATCATTCTCTTGCGGTATCGTCGATTTTTCGTTGACTAGGACTCATTTTGCGATTCTACTTCGTGAGAACGCTGTTCTTTCCCGAGGTTTTATGCGATGACTGCATCGACATTTTTTGAGAATTACCACATTGGCCTGTCGCTGCTGACATGGGTCGGCATCATTGGCATGACGCTGCTGGGGCGAAAGTTCGGCCCGATGATTCCCGCCATCGGGCGCGCCAATGCGATCAATCAGGAGGCTTTCAACAAGAAGATGCAGCGCGAGTTCTATGCGGCCAACCAGAAGCTCAACCGCAAATGGGGTCTGCTTGACCAGGTGTTGATTTTCGTGCTGATCATCCCGTTTTGCGTGACGCTGGATTCGCAACCGCTGTGGACGATGGTGCTGGATATCTTCGTCATCCTGATGTTCTACGATTTCTTTTATTACCTGACCCACCGCTTCCTGTTTCACAATGGCGGCTTTCTGGGGGGGCCGCTGATGTGGGTGCACGCGGTGCATCATCAGCAGAACAATCCATGCCGGCAGGATTCCAGTTACATTCACCCGCTGGAAGTGGCCATCGGCCTGGGCCTGTTTGCGGGCAGTATTCTGGTATTGTCACTGATCATGGGTGAATTCCATGTGGTGACGATCATCCTGTCGTGGACACTGTTTTCCGAGATCAATCTGCACAACCACGATTTGTGGGAAGAGAAGCGTTTCCCCTGGAAATATCTGAACTATATGTCGAAGATGCATCACTATCACCACGCGAAATTCACGGGTGGCAACTTTGCAACAATCTCGCTGTTCTACGACTGGCTGTTTGGCACCTACGATCGTGGCAACGGCTACAAGAAACTCAAGCAGGAAGAGGGGCCACAGAAGGCAGCCTGATGCGGCACGGATATCCAGTGCGGTTCAGGATATAAGTGGTCGTGATGAAAGTCCTGAAGGCCTGTGCGGGATGAAGTCGGTCCCGCAGTCTGCCATTTTTTTGCGCCAGTCTTTTTTTGCATTTTATGCAATCCCCTCCATTGACGCTGTAAGAATTGCCGGGCAAGGGATGCCCGGTACGATTCGCCATCCAGTTCACTTCGCCGCACAACCCTGACAATACTGGCTGCAGCCCGCGTCAGCCGTGCTCTGCGCGCGACATCTTCTGATACGGGTACTGCCAGGCACGGAAGTTGCC
>JBMOPR010000922.1:0-4596 GCA_049323075.1 Pseudomonadota bacterium | reverse complement strand
GGCATTGCTGGGTGGCGCAGGGTTTGCGGTGGCGGAATATTGCAAGCACCTGCTGAATGTAACGGGCGGTGCAACGCTGCTGGTGAATGCCGGTACTGGCGCGTTGATCCTGCTGGCGTTCTGGCTGCTTGGATTGCGGCCCCTGCGGCAACGATTGCAGCGGCTGGAGAATTTTTTTCTGGATATCGCCGAAGCTGGCAGCTCACTGCAGACGCGCATCGACGTAGATACGTTTCCCAAGGACGAAACCGGGCAATTGGCGCTCTGGATCAACAGTTTCGTCGACAAGCTGGATGATACGGTGAAGCAGGTGCTGGCTACGGCAACGGCGCTGACATCGGCGTCAAGCACGCTGCAGGCGAGTTCGGAAATCGTCAGCCGCTCGGCGCTGGAACAGCACGAGATCGCACAGGCGGCCCAGCACATCATGGAGAACATCACTACCACTATTCTGGATGTGGCGGATCATTCCACCGAAACGGAAAAAGCATCTCGCGAGGCGCACGAGATTTCCGAAAAAGGCGGTGCTGTGGTGACACATGCAGCCAATGGCATGGCCGGTGTGGCGCAATCGGTGCGCGATTCCACCGATATCATTCGTACACTGAGCCAGTGTGCGGATGAGATCGATGGCATTTCCAACACCATCAAGGAAATTGCCGAGCAGACCAACCTGCTGGCGCTGAACGCGGCGATCGAAGCAGCCCGTGCCGGTGAACAGGGCAGGGGATTTGCGGTAGTTGCGGATGAAGTGCGTAATCTGTCGCGCCGCACCACCCAGGCTACGCACGAAATTGCGCGCACCATATCCACCATCCAGACGGAAACCGGCAAGGCGGTGCGGTCGATGGAGATGTGCAACGATCTGGCGCAGCAGGGCGTGTTGCGGGCGGACGAGGCCAGCAATGCGCTGAAACACATCCATACCGGCGCGCTGTCAACGCTGGAGCGGGTGCAGACGGTGACGCAGGCGGTGTTTGCACAGAAGTCGCTGGCGAATCAGGTGAACGATCAGGTACAGGCAATGACGGTGAACGCGTCCAGCAGTCATCAGGCGGTGCGTGATACGCTCACGACCGTGAATACGCTGGGGCAGCTGGTGCTGGCGCTGCAGTCAGCGGCCAACAAGTTCAGAAGCTGACTCGATGAGGGTGGCTGGTGCTTGACCGAATCCGGGTGAAATATTCGGGCTAGGTGTTTTCCGCCCGCACTTTCAGCGCAGCCGCCATTGCATTGAAGCCGTCCTCAATGTCCTGCCTGAACAGTGCCATCACCAGCGGTGTCAGCAGACCGGAAAAGGCATCCCAGGTTTGGTAGGTGCAGTGTCCATCATCCAGCGCCGTCAGTACCTGATCCCGTTGCGCGCATAGTATGAATCGTGCCCCCATTTTCATTCCCCACGCCAGCCGCTCCGGTTTTTGCACAATACAGACCTGTTCTTTTTGCGTTACTTCCCCGCGCTTCCTGAATCGCACGTACAGATCCACCGGGTCACCAATGGCCAGCGTTGTTACCACGCGATAGGTGAAGGGATTCCACTGTGGATACTGTTTCAGATCGGTCAGAATGTTCCAAACCCGTTCACGGGGTGCATTGATTTCCACCACACGGGAATAAATCGTCTGTTCAAACATGTATGACGTCCTTGCGTGTGCCGGCACCCTGTTCCGACTGGAGGTTTTGCACCCACACTTCGGTTTCCTGCCACAGGCGCATTGCAGCAGCCAGATCGTCCAGTTCTTCGCTGCAGTCAGCAGGCGCGCAACGTTCGTAGTAGATACCACCGTTGAGCCCGGCAGCGGTGGCGCAGAGAATCTGCGTTTGCGCACCCTGTTCCGGCGTCAGCAACACCAGTGCCTCCAGTGGAGCGAACCAGTTCCGCAATGTGCGCAGCAGCGGACGGGTGGCAAGTCCCTTGTCGGAAATGTTGGTATGAATGGAACCGGGGTGCAGGGCGAATCCCTGTACGCCCTGGCTGGCATAGCGACGCTGGATTTCAAATGCCGCATGAATCAGTGCCAGTTTGGATTGGCCATACGCCGTCCAGGAATGGAATGGCTGGATCGGTGCGAACAGTCCGGCATTGGTGCCTTTGGTATGCAAATGCGATGCGACATTGATAATGCGGGCATTGCCGGTGGATTTGCCTGCCTGTTTCAGCAGTGGCAGTAAGAGCAGGGTGAGATGCTGGGTGCCGAGATAATTGGTGCGCCAGTGAATCTCGAACCCGTCAGGTGTCAATTGCGGCTGTTTCCAGTGGCCCGCCAGATCCAGATGGATGCCGGCGTTGTTGATCAGTACATCCAGTTGGGATCCGTGCTTTTTCTGAAACCACTGTGCAAAGTGTGTTACTGAACCTGCATCAGCCAGATCGAGTACATGCGAATCGATGTCGGCGCTCTTGCCCTGCTGATGCAAGCGGCGGCGCAACTGGTCAGCAGTAGCGTTGGCGTTGCTGCGGGTGGTGATAATCACACAGGCGCCCCAGCCTGCCAGTGTCAGCGCCGTTTCAAAACCAATGGAACCGGGCGAAGCTCCCGTGACTATGATTTTTTTTCCACGCAGATTCACGGGTGGAGCCTTGGGACTGGCGCCAAAGAAGCGGCGGCGCAGGTGACCGATCATGGTCGAAAAGTCCTTCATTGACATGGTTTGTCTCCGCACGGCAGACACCAGCGAATCATGCGGGTTCCGCGGTTCGCGCTGGTTCGGTATAAGGTTGCAGCAGCACTGCGCTCTTTTCCCATAGCTGTTGCCCGTTGCCCGCATCGCGCGCGTCACTGGACATGGATTTTTCCCGCATCATGTGCAGATAGACGCCGCTGCGCCGGCCCATGTCGGCGGCGCAGGCCAGGTACACAACGGGTTCCGCTGCTTTTTCAGGTGAGCGGAACAGCAGTTTCATGATGGGCCACAGAATGGGTTTGATGAACGCTGGCGATTCACGCGCGATGTTTGATGCAATGGGACCGGGGCAGAGGGCATGGATCGCCACGTTCACCTGTTTGCCCGGGTTCATCCGGCGTGACAGTTCCGTGGCAAACGTACACAGGTGCAGCTTGCTCATGGCGTAGTGCTTCATTCCATCCTTCATGCCGTAATTGACGAATTCACCAAAGTGATTGAAGTCGATGGGGTCGGACGACTGGTGCGCTTCCGATGCCACGAACACCACCCGGGGTGGGCGCTGCGGATTGGCGCGGATCACGCCGTCGGCCAGCCAGCGCTGCAGCAGCAGCCGGTTTGCCAGGAAATGCACGCTGAACATCAGTTCGAAACCCTGGGGCGAGCGGCGCGCATTCAGCGGCATCAGGCCGGCATTGAGAATGGCGATATCGAGCGTGATACCGCGATCGCGCAACTGGTCGCACAGGCGGTTGGCAGATTCCAGATCGCTCAGATCCACCGTCATCAGTTCGACGGAGTGATTGCCGCTGGCCCGTTTGATTTCTTCCACAATGGATTCGTGGCCTGCGCGACAGGCCAGGATAAGTTTCGCACCCCGTTGTGCCATCTGGATGGCGACAGCCTTGCCCAGCCCGCTGCTGGCGCCGGTGATCAGGCAGGTGCTGCCGTCGACGCGCAGGGAAGGATCGAGCGGCGGCAGTACGCCTCTGTTGCTGAAGCGGTCGTAGATCGCGGTGGTGACGGCGGTGACAATGCTTTTGTGGCCCACAGCGTTGGGGCCGGAATCATTTTTATTGTGGTTCATGTTGCGCGTCCTGTTATTCAAAGGGAATGCCGTAGCGTTCCCGGTAAAAGCCATACTGCTTTTCGATGTCTTCTCTGGTCAGATCGAAATCCTTCAGATCATAGCGATGCTTGCCGTATCGGTTTTGCACGTTGCGTTCACTGGTGGCTTGTGCCGCGCGTGCCGCGTTGGCATCGAAAGGAATGCCGGCCTGCTGGTAGATGCGTGCCACCTGGCCGATGGGGTCCTGCAGCAGGTCGTAGTAGGACACATCGACGAAGCGTGAAGGGTCGGCTGTTTCGCGGACGTCAATCGAGCGCTGCATCAGACGGTTCACCTTGCGCACCCAGTGCCGCGCGACATTTTTGGCATCGACGTCATCGCTGAAGACACCACGGCCATGTGCCACCATGCTGCAGAACGAGCCAGTGGTTTTTTGTGGATCGCGGTGAGTCTGCACGATGGTCGCTTCGGGAAACACCTTGAGAATGGTGTCGAGATGTTCCATGTGGTGCGGGGTTTTCAGCACCCAGTTTTGTGCGGGGCGTTGCCATTGCAGAATTTTCAGCAGCACACGCAGGTATTCATAGGCGCGGGTATGATCCTGCTGCTCCAGCCAGTGCGCATAGCTGGGTACATTGAGCGTGGCTTCCGGCGACTGGCTCATGAAACACAGGTCCAGCAACAGAATGTCTTCTTCCGGCGCATCATGCTCCACCGGATGAATCGCGAAAAATTCAGGCGCCAGATAGGCCAGGCCCTTTTCTGCCATGCGCGCCTGGGCGATGCGTCCCTCCGGGTGCCCCGGTTTTTCTTTCGGCAACGGCAGCGGGTTCAGTGCTTCCCATGCCAGCAGTGCGCGCATGTTGGGATCAGCCGCCAGCAGACGATGCAGCGTGGTGGTG
>JBMOPR010000921.1:0-4599 GCA_049323075.1 Pseudomonadota bacterium | reverse complement strand
GATGGGCACAAACGAAAACGCCGGTGCTGGAATCAGCCACCGGCGTTTTTTTATGGGATCTTGATTAGCTATCGTATTTGGCTACAGGCAGCGTCGTCCGCTTACTTCTCCACGAATGCCCGCTCGATCACATAGTGACCCTGGTCGCCGTGACGGGCTTCATGAAATCCGCGTGCATCCAGAATCGCCGTCAGATCCTTCAACATGCTGGGGCTACCACACAACATGAAGCGGTCCTGTTCCAGATCGAACGCCGGCAGACCGATGTCGCTGAACAGCTTGCCGCTTTCCATCAGGTCAGTCAGGCGACCCTGGTTGCGGAACGGTTCACGGGTCACCGTGGGGTAGTAGATCAGCTTTTCACGTACCTGGTCGCCGAAAAATTCATTGTTGGGCAGTTCTTCCGTGATCAGGCTGGTATAGGCCAGTTCCGACACATGACGCACGCCGTGGGTCAGAATCACCTTGTCATACTGGGCGTAGGTTTCCGGGTCCTTGATGATGCTCATGAAAGGCGCCAGACCGGTGCCGGTGCTCAACAGATACAGATTGCGGCCGGGGATCAGGTGATCCAGCACCAGGGTACCTGTGGGTTTGGTGCTGACAACGATCTCGTCCCCCACCTTCACGTGTTGCAGCTTGGATGTCAGCGGGCCGTTTTCCACCTTGATGCTGAAAAACTCCAGGTGTTCCTCATAGTTGGCGCTGGCGATGCTGTAGGCACGCATCAGCGGGCGGCCCTTCTCCGGGTCCTCCAGGCCGATCATGATGAAATGGCCGTTCTTGAAGCGCAAACCGGCATCGCGGGTGGTGGTAAAGCTGAACAGGGTGTCGTTCCAGTGGTGGACGCTGGTGACGCGCTCGCGAATCAGGTTGGACATGACAGCACTCCTTGAAGCGGAAAACAGGCCTTGGATTGCGCGCAGTATGCCGGCAGACTATCCTATCGGTAAAATGAATAATTTAAATAACCTTTATCGATATTTCGGATATGCACTACACCCTGCGCCAACTTCAGGTTTTCCTCGCCACCGCGCACCACGAGAACATCTCACGGGCGTCCCAGAGCCTGTCCATGTCCCAGTCCGCCGCCAGCAGCGCCCTGGCGGAACTGGAAAACCAGTACGACATCCAGCTGTTTGACCGCATTGGCAAACGTCTGCAACTGAACGCCCTCGGGCACGCCCTGCGGCCGCAAGCCGAGGCCCTGCTGCAACAGGCGCAGGATCTGGATCTGGCCCTGCGCCAGCATGCCGCCACCGGTCAGATCAAGATCGGCGCCACCCTCACCATCGGTAATTACCTGGCCGTGAACATCATGGCGCAGTTCATGCGGGAAAACCCCCTGTCGAAAGTGGAGCTGCAGGTAGCGAACACCGCGACGATTGCCGCCCGCATCCACAATTTCGAGCTGGATCTCGGGCTGATCGAGGGGGAACTGCACGACAGCGAGCTGGAAGTGACGCCCTGGCGCGACGATGAGCTGGTGGTGTTCTGCTCGCCACGGCATCCGCTGGCGAAAAAGCGCAGCCTGAGGGATGAGGACCTGCTGGGGGCCACCTGGATTCTGCGGGAAACCGGATCAGGCACCCGGCAGACCTTCGACCGCGCCCTGCACGGCCTGCTGCCGCAACTGAACGTGCTGCTGGAACTGCAGCATACCGAGGCGATCAAGCGGGCGGTGGAGGCGGACCTGGGGATCGGTTGCCTGTCAAAAGTGGCGCTGGAGGATGCATTCCGGCGCGGTACCTTCGTACCGTTGCGGGTACCGCACCGGGATTTCAGCCGCTTCTTCTATTTCATCCTGCACAAGCAGAAGTACCGCAGTGCAGGCATCGAGCGCTGGCTGACGTTGTGCAAGGAGAGTATGTGAGCGCAACTCCGGTCACCCGGCATTGCGCGCCTGTCGCTGTTTCTGCTTCAACGCGGCACGCACTGCGATATGCGAAAGAGGCTTGCGTTCGATTTCCGGGCCAGACACCGGTGCCGGCACCGCCGGAACCGTTTCCGCGCGATGGAACCAGTTCTGCCAAAACTTCAGAGACTTCATCATGGCGACTACCTCCCGTACCTGCGACTGTGCTCGCAACAAAAAACCCCGGTCGGTTGCCCTCCGGGGTTTTGGGGATTCCGGAAGGCGACGCTGGCACCGCCTTCCCGCGTTGAGTGCGTCAGGAAAGTGGCGTCTGGGGCAAAACCTGTTTCAATTTGTCGGTATTGCGTCTGGCTGGCTGCATGAGATTCAAATGTTGTGTACGTGTATTAAATATAGACCAAGAACAAAGCGCGCGCCGGAATCAGCGCACAGTCAGCAAAACTTTAATGTCGCCGGCATTGGCGGCTTTCTCCACTGTCGCCAGATCCACATAGCCAATCATGTTGGGATTGGACGCGATGAATTCCAGCACTTCGGAATCCCCGGTCACCGCGAACGGCGGCTGGCCCTTGCCTGTGAAAATCTGGCGCGACCAATAGGAATTCAGTTGGGACTGGCTCTTCTGCACCACCTTGTCGTAAAACTCGGAGCGCGGCTTTTCCCCTTCCAGCTGGTCGATGGGAATCACCTTGGTACCGTCCGGCAGGCGGCGGGATTTGCCGAGGAAAATGCTGGCGACCTGCTCCAGCGAGATTTCCGGCGACGGGTTGCTGGCGTGGACGATAATCGCCAGTTCGCCGCTGGCAGACGTCGCTGACTGGATACCCCAGAAAAACATGGTGCAAGCAAATAGTGTTCTGCGCATTTTCATCCTTTGGTCATCCTCTCGCAGTGTGAGCCTGGGACGAATTCCACATTCCAGCGTTTCTCGTGAAAACACAGGCCCAAATTTTCGTCCATCCGGTTGGGTCAGGTCGGCTCGGTCAGATAAATAAAGTCGATAAACGTCTAATCTTCAAGTTTTTCAACTGCTTCAGGCCGGTGTCTGGCGACGGCCGTCGTCAATCTCGCCACTGTTCACGATCACGCAGTTGCGTCCGGCCCGCTTGGCCCGACGCAGGCCGACCTCGGCACGCTCCATCACCGTGTCCACTGTTTCGTGATCCGTCAGCATCCGCGCCACACCAATGCTGACCGTGAAATTGAAGCGGGCACCGGCAAATTCGAACACTTCTTCCTGCCAGCGCTTGCGAATGCGCTCCGCCACCAGATAGCCTCCCTCCTCCTCCGCCGAGGTCAGTACCGCGCATAACTCCTCGCCGGCGACGCGGCCAAGCACATCCTCTTCCCGCAGGCAGTTGCGGGTCACTTCGCCAAAGCGGCGGATGACGTCGTCACCAAAGCCGTGGCCATAGCTGTCGTTCACCCGCTTGAAATGATCAATGTCCAGCATCAGTAGGGTCAAAGGCAACCGATAACGCAAGGCACGTTTCCACTCGCGATTGGCGGATTCCAGGAATGATCGCCGGTTGAGCAGTCCGGTCAGCGTATCGCTGGTGGCCAGCCGCTCGAGTTCCAGACGGGCATGATAACGCTCGGTAACATCCACAACGGCGATGAACACTGCCTGGGTGCCGGCGAAATCCATCAGGCGACCGGTCAGCTGCGCCCAGAACGGCTGGCCATCGGATTTGCGCAGTTGCAATTCGATGTCGCTGACTTTCTTTTCCTGCATCACGCGGGCAAAAAATGCGTCGCGCTCCTGGCCGTCCATCCACAGTTCCTGGGACTTGATTTCATCCGGCAAGGTTGTAAAGGGTAGCTGGAATAACTGGAACGTGCTGCGATTGACGTACAGCACGGGGAAACCGTAAGCGTTCTCCAGGATCACGATGGGATACGGCGTGGCGTCGAGAATGGAGCGCAGGCGCGCCTCGGAGCGCTGCAGCGCCAGGTCGGCAGCACGGCGTTCGGAAATATCCTGCACCGTGCCGGTTTCCCGCACCGGCGCATTGCCGTCGTCCAGATACACCTGGCCTGCCAGCCGGATATATTTTTCCTTGCCACCGGGGCAAATGACGCGGTGGTCGCACTGGTAATTGCCGCCCTGGTGATACGCCGCTGCCACTATTTCGGTAACGCGCTCGCTGTCGTCCGGGTGAATCAGCCGTTCGTAGTGCCGGTATTCCTGCTCGCGCCCTTCCAGCTCCAGCACGCGACAGGCTTCCTCGGACCAGTAGGTTTCGCCGGTGCCGAAATCGCGGCTCCAGCTGCCAATGCGGGCAATCAGCTGAGCCTCCCTGAGTCGGGCCTCGGTTTGCCGCAGCATCGCGTCCTTCAATTGCAGTGAATGGTGGATGCGCATAAAAATCAGGGTGGCAACCAAGACGGCAAACAGGAACAGTCCTGCCAGCAGCCACAGCCACTGGCTGTTTTCATCCTGAGCGGCCGTGGCGGGTTCGTAAAGGATTTCGATCTGGTCACCCCACGCCAGCGAGAACGGCAACCACAACGACAGCATCCACCACCCGGCAAGGCGGTAACGGCGGCGGGAAGCAGGGCGCGGTTCCATCGGCAACGACAAGGGGCACTCCAGGCACAGGTAGTCGGTCCAATTCAGTATAGTAAAGCCCGCCACACCAGCCGTGTCGCGTGGCGGTGGCGCCGCTTTTTATTTTCCCGGGGATTGATTTAGCCAAATCCGGCAACTAGAGTTCCGCTGC
>JBMOPR010000920.1:0-4601 GCA_049323075.1 Pseudomonadota bacterium | reverse complement strand
CAACCCGATTTTCTTCAAGGCCGGCAACGGCGCCTGGCTGGTGGACGAAGACGACCGCCGCTACATCGACTACGTCGGCTCCTGGGGCCCCATGATCCTGGGCCACTGCAACCCGGCCATCGTCAAGGCCGTGCAGGACGCCGCCGCCCGGGGGCTCAGCTTCGGCGCCCCTACCGCCATCGAAGTGGAAATGGCCGACCGCGTCTGCACCGTGTTCGATCACATGGACATGGTGCGCATGGTCAGTTCCGGCACCGAGGCCACCATGTCGGCGATCCGCCTGGCGCGGGGTCACACCGGGCGCGACAAGATCGTGAAATTCGAAGGCTGCTACCACGGCCACGCCGATTCCCTGCTGGTGAAAGCCGGCTCCGGCGCACTGACACTGGGCGTGCCCAATTCCCCCGGCGTTCCTGCCAGCATCGCCGAACACACGCTGACGCTGGAATACAACAATGCGGCACAGGTGCGCGAACTGTTCGCCGCCATGGGCAACCAGATCGCCTGCATCATCGTCGAGCCGGTGGCGGGCAATATGAACTGCATTCCACCGGAAAAGGGTTTTCTGGAATGTTTGCGCGAGGTGTGCGATGAGTCTGGTGCCGTGCTGATTTTTGATGAAGTGATGACCGGCTTCCGCGTCGGCCTGAAAGGTGCGCAGGGTTATTACAATATCCAGCCCGACCTGACCACGCTGGGCAAGGTGATCGGCGGCGGCATGCCGGTGGGTGCGTTCGGCGGCAAGCGTGAGATCATGCAGAAAATCGCACCGACCGGGCCGGTGTATCAGGCGGGCACGCTGTCCGGCAATCCGGTGGCGATGGCGGCGGGTCTGGCGATGCTGGATGCGGTTTCGCAACCCGGATTTTATGAAGTTCTGACGCGGAAAACCGAAAAACTGATGGCCGGTTTCCGCAGCGCGGCGCAGGAAGCAGGCATTCCTCTCACCACCAATCAGGTCGGCGGCATGTTCGGCTTCTTCTTCAGCGACGAGAAAAGCATCAGCCGCTTTGCCCAGGTCACCCGTTGCGATATCGCCCGCTTCCAGAAGTTCTATCACCTGATGCTGCAGGAAGGTGTGTATCTGGCGCCGAGCGCGTATGAAGCGGGCTTTGTGTCGGCAGCCCATGGCGATGCGGAACTGGAGCAGACCATCGCAGCCGCACGCAAGGTGATGAAGAACCTGCTTTAATCCGATCCTAAATCGGCAATACCCGGCACGGGCTCATCCAGGAGCATGGCCCGTGTCAGCTCCCGCGCCCTGTGAACGCGGCTTTTGACAGCTGCGACCGTAATCCCCAGCTCACTCGCAATCTCCCTGTTGGAAAATTGCTGGATATCCTTCAGCAGTATCACTTCACGATGCTCCTGCGGCAGCTTCTCAATAGCACTGATGAGCTCGTTTATCAGTTCATCGTCAGAATGCGCCTGCAGCCAGCTGTCCAGATGCTCCTCTTCGAAGGGGTCGTAATTCAGCGTCACTCTCCCCAGCCTGCGGCATTCTCGCTGCACCGTTTTGAACAGCCAGCTGGAAAACGCCGCCAGGAACTTCAGCGATTCAATGTGTTTTGCAACGATGATCAGCACTTCCTGCACGGCATCATCTATGTCGCTGATAACACAGTGTCGCATCGCATAGCGCCGGATGTCCGGCTGACTCTGCAACAGCAATGCTTCCATTGCAGACCTGTCGCCGTCGCGTGCAGCTGCAAGAATTGAAAGATCCATGCTACCCCTCCGTCCAAAACTGACTTGCCTGTACCCAAAATATCCGGCGGCGAAAAACAGTGCAAAAAAACATGACTCATCGAGAATCCTTTTCCTGGTTTCGTTCCTCTTATGGAAAAGCAAGTTTGAAAATTGCTGAGAACGCCCGACGCAAATTGAATCTACCATAAGGAACTTGAAAGTCATGCAAAAAACTAAAATCCTTCTTGTGATGCTATTGACCTGTTTTTTGTGGGCGTGCAAAACAAGCGTGCAGGAAGAAAAAGGCCCAAGGGCGCCAGAATTTCCGACCATCGCGCCGTCAAGAACCATCGTCTTTGTCCACGGTTTGTATTTGACACCGGCATCCTGGAGTGAGTGGGAAACCTATTTTCAGGATCTGGACTTTACGACCTATAGCCCTGCCTGGCCATATCACGACCTGTCTGTCGACGAACAAAATGCGCTGCACCCCAACAGCGAACTGGGCACGTTGACATTGCCGATGGTGCTTCAGCATTACCGCGACTTTATTGCGACACTGGAGGAGCCACCCATACTCATTGGCCATTCAATGGGCGGCCTGGTCGTTCAGCTACTGCTGGAGGAAAATATTGCGGCGGCAGGAATCGTGATCCATTCCGCCCCTCCCTTCGGCGTGATATCCATTGAACCGAAATTTCTGAAAGCCAGCTGGCCGCTGCTCAATCCGGCATTGAATCCCTCTGAACCGTCCAAGCTCACGTTCAAGCAGTTTCAGCACGGTTTTGTAAATGGAATGGATCTGGAAACCCAGCAGGACGCTTATGCACATTACTGTGTTCCGGATTCTCTCAGAGTCGGACGTTCATCACTGAGCCGTGTGACGAAAGTGGACAAATCCGTTTCCCGCCCACCGCTGTTAATCATCGCGGGTGACCGGGACAACACCGTCACGGCCAGCATGAACTACGTGAACTTCAAGCTGTTTCATAAAACGCCAGCCATTACAGACTACAAACAGTTCCCGGACAGAAATCACTGGACGTTACAACAGGATGGATGGCAAGCCGTGGCGGACTATGCTGCCCACTGGATAGAAGAAAACTCGGAACGCACAACCGGAGTATCGCTAGCCGAATAGCCGGTGCACACCCGGCTCAGTCTTGCGTTATCGCGTCTCAACTCGCTGAATAAAATACCGCTGACAACGCGTTGAGACGCAAACCAAAAACGGCAAGATGTTCCTGGCACGTCCCCTTGGTTCTTTTATTGCCTATTGACTTTATATACAGAGTCCACTGCAAACCTGTACAATGCACGCCCGCTGAACGACTGCTACCCTTACTCTCCTGAGTAGCTCCCGACCGAAGGCCGCGCCAAATGTCTGATTTACCTGAAACTCCTGGGTTTGATACCCTGGGCATGCCCGATTTCATCCTCAGAACCCTGACGGAACTGGGCTATGAATCCCCCTCCCCCATTCAGGCAGCGGCCATTCCCGTCTTCCTCAGCGGCAGCGACCTGATCGGTCAGGCCCAGACCGGCACAGGCAAGACCGCCGCCTTCGCCCTGCCGATCCTGGCGCAGCTGGACGATGAAAACACCAAGCCCCAGGCGCTGATCATGACGCCGACACGCGAGCTGGCGATCCAGGTGGCCGAGGCATTCCAGCGCTACGCGCGCTACCGCAAGAATTTCCGCATTGCGCCCATTTACGGCGGACAGGAATTTTATCCGCAGCTGAAACTGCTGCGACAGGGTGTACAGGTGGTGGTGGGGACGCCGGGACGTCTGCTGGATCACCTGCGGCGGGGCACGCTGGATATCAGCGCGGTGAAAACCCTGGTGCTGGATGAAGCGGACGAAATGCTGCGCATGGGTTTCATCGAGGACGTGGAAGAAATTCTCGGCCACATGTCGGGCGAGCAGCAGAACGCGCTGTTTTCGGCCACCATGCCACCGCCGATCAAGCGCATCGCCGATAAATACCTGACCGATCCGCAACATGTGAACATCCGTGCCGCGACCGCCACTGTAGACCGCATCGCGCAAAGCTACTGGATGGTGGACGGCCGCCAGAAGCCCGAAGCCCTGCGCCGCTATCTGGAAACCCGCGAATTCGACGCCATGATCGTGTTCGTACGCACCCGGGAAATCTGCAGCGAAGTGGCGGAAAAAGTGAATGCATGGGGCTACAGCGCCGAAGCCATTCACGGCGCCATCAGCCAGAACATTCGCGAAAAAACCATCCAGCGCCTGAAGCAGGGCAAGTTCGACATTCTGGTGGCCACCGATGTGGCAGCGCGCGGCCTTGATGTCGATCGCTTCAGCCACGTGGTGAACTACGACATCCCCCACGACAGCGAATCCTACGTGCACCGCATTGGCCGCACCGGGCGTGCCGGCCGCACCGGCGAAACCGTGCTGTTCATCACCCACCGCGAAACCCGCCTGCTGCACATCATCGAGCGCCACACGCGACAGAAGATCGAACGTGCCACCATGCCGAACCAGCATCACGTACTGCAGCAGCGCATTGAGCGCTTCAAGCAGCGGGTGACCAAGGGTGCGGAAGAAACGCCATCGCCGCTGATGCACTCCATCGTCGAGCAGTTGTGCCAGGAAATGGAAATGGAGCACGAGCAACTGTGCTCGGTACTGGTCAACCTGCTGCAGGCAGACCTGCCGCTGGAGCCCAAGGAAACCGTGCGTGAACATGATGAGCGCGGGGCATCCTATCGCGAAGGCCGCGGCGAACGGGAAGGCCGTGGTGAAAGGGATAATCGTGGCGAACGGGAAGGCCGTCGCGAGCGCGAATACGACGAAACGCCAATCGAACACAAGCCAGTGCCGCTGAAGGAATTTCCCGACATCGAAATGGAACGTTTCCGCATCGAGGTGGGCAAAAAACA
>JBMOPR010000919.1:0-4604 GCA_049323075.1 Pseudomonadota bacterium | reverse complement strand
AGCGCGGGCGCCAGCGGCGATCCCGTTTGCCGCTCATGCCTACTTGAGCGACAATAGCGCCCCCAAAACCGCGACCCGGACTAAATCAGTTAGGAGCATTTCCGATGCCCACCCGCAGTGAATTTGCCAATGCCATTCGCGCCCTTTCCATGGACGCAGTCCAGAAAGCCAAGTCCGGTCACCCGGGCGCCCCGATGGGAATGGCTGATATCGCGCAGGTCCTGTGGTGCGACTACCTGAAGCACAACCCGTCCAACCCGAAATGGCCCGACCGCGACCGCTTCATCCTGTCCAACGGTCACGGTTCCATGCTCATCTATTCCCTGCTGCACCTGACCGGTTATGACGTCTCCATCGACGATCTGAAGAACTTCCGCCAGCTGCACTCGAAAACCCCCGGTCACCCCGAATACGGCTACACCCCCGGTGTGGAAACCACCACCGGCCCGCTGGGACAGGGCATTGCCAACGCGGTGGGCATGGCAATCGCAGAAAAAGCGCTGGCGGCACACTTCAATAAAGGCGGCTACAACATCGTCGACCATAACACCTACGTGTTCATGGGCGACGGCTGCATGATGGAAGGCATTTCCCACGAAGTCTGCTCGCTGGCCGGCACACTGGGCCTGGGCAAGCTGATCGCGTTCTACGACGACAACGGCATCTCCATCGACGGCGAAGTGCACGGCTGGTTCACCGACAACACACCCAAGCGTTTTGAAAGTTACGGCTGGCACGTGATTCCCAACGTCAACGGCCACAATCCGGACGAAATCCGCGCCGCCATCGAAATGGCCCGCGCCAATTCCGATCGTCCGTCGCTGATCTGCTGCAAGACCATCATCGGCTACGGCGCCCCCAACAAGCAGGGCAAGGAAGAATGCCACGGCGCGCCGCTGGGCGACGACGAAATCAAACTGGCCCGCGCGCAGCTGGGCTGGAATCACGCGCCGTTTGAAGTGCCGTCCGATATTTACGCCGAATGGAATGCGAAAGAAAAAGGCGCCCGCGCGGAAAGCGACTGGCAGCGCCAGTTCGACAACTACCGCAAGGAATTCCCGCAACTGGCGGCGGAATTCGAACGCCGCATGAAAGGCGAACTGCCGGCGGACTGGGCGGAAAAATCCGCCGCCTACATTCAGCAGGTGCAGGCGGGCGGCGAGAAAATCGCCTCGCGCAAAGCGTCGCAGAATTCACTCAATGCGTTTGGTCCGCTGCTGCCGGAACTGCTGGGCGGTTCTGCCGACCTGGCCGGTTCCAACCTGACCATCTGGAAAGGCTGCAAGGGCATTTCCGCTGAAGACGCAGCCGGCAACTACGTTTACTGGGGTGTGCGCGAATTCGGCATGACCGCCGCCATGAACGGCATCGCCCTGCACGGTGGCTTCATCACCTACGGCGCCACTTTCCTGATCTTCATGGAATACGCGCGCAACGCCATGCGCATGGCCGCGCTGATGAAGCAGCAGAACATTCAGGTCTACACCCACGATTCCATCGGCCTGGGCGAAGACGGCCCCACCCACCAGCCCATCGAACAGCTGGCCAACCTGCGCACCACGCCCAACATGTCGCTGTGGCGTCCGTGCGATGCTGCCGAGTCCGCAGTGGCCTGGAAGGCGGCGATCGAACGTCGTAACGGCCCCACTGCACTGGTGTTCTCGCGCCAGAATCTGGCACCGATGCCGCGCACGGCCGAGCAACTGGCGAATGTGGCAAAGGGTGGTTATGTGTTGAAAGCGTTCGCAGCCGGCAAACAGGACGCGCTGATCATTGCCACCGGCTCCGAAGTGGAATTGGCGGTGAAAGCAGCCGAAACACTGGCTGCGAAAGGCAGGAACGTGTCGGTGGTGTCCATGCCCAGCGTCGATGTTTTTCTGCAGCAGGACGCGGCCTATCGCGAATCCGTACTGCCCAACGCTGTGCGCGCACGCGTGGCGGTGGAAGCCGGCATTGCCGATTACTGGAACAAGTTTGTTGGCCTCGACGGTGCCGTAGTGGGCATGACCACGTTCGGCGAATCCGCACCGGCGGACCTGCTGTTCAAGCAGTTCGGTTTCACTGTGGAAAATGTAGTGGCGAAAGTGGAGTCGGTCCTCCGTTGATATGACTCTGCGCATCGCCATCAACGGCTACGGCCGTATCGGACGCACCATGCTGCGCGCGCTGTATGAAGGCCGCGCCCACGGTTGCAATCGCGATATCCAACTGGTGGCGATCAATGATCTGGGTGCAGCGGAATCCCTGCTGCACCTGACGAAATACGACACCACCCACGGCCGTTTCCACACGCCGGTCACCTTGCTGGACGACAATCGGCTGCAGGTGAACGGCGACCAGATCCTGCTATTGCAGATAGCCGATCCGGCGCAGTGTCCGTGGGCGGAACTGGATATCGATGTGGTGCTGGAATGCACCGGCCGGTTTCGTTCGCACGCGGCTGCCAGCCGTCATCTGCAGGCCGGTGCGAAACGGGTGGTGATCGGTGCGGTGGCATTCGATGAAGTGGACGCGACGATTGTATTCGGCGTGAATCACGAGGAATTGCAGCCGGACCACAAGATCATTTCGGCAGCGTCCTGCACCACGCACTGCATCGCACCGCTGCTGCAGTTGATGGATTCGACCTTCGGTGTGAAACAGGCGTTCATGACCGAAATCCATTCCTACACCAGCGACCAGGTGCTGCTGGATCATGTGCATCGCGATGTGCGGCGCGGACGGGCCGGGGCGCAGAACCTGATTCCAACGACCAGCAGCAGCATCGGTGCAGTACAGAAAGTGCTGCCGCGCCTGCGGGGAAAAATCGCGGGCTACTCCATGCGCGTGCCGACGCTCAACGTGGCGGCGGTGGACCTGACACTGGTGCTGGAACGGCCGGTCGAGAAAGCGCACTTCGTTCATGACCTGATGCTGAAGGCGAGCGAGGGTGCGTGGCAGGGCATTCTGGGTTATTGCAGCGAGCCGCTGGTGAGCGCGGATTTTCTGGGGCGCACTGAATCATCGATTTATGACGAAACGCAAACGATTGTAGCGGGCGAACTGGTGAAACTGGTCGCCTGGTATGACAACGAATCAGGGTTTGCACACCGGTTACTGGATCTGGTGGAGGCGCTGGTTTGATTTTTTCTTTTATTCAATCAATAGGAATTTGGGGTGGTTTATGAACATTAAAAAGACGGAGCTTTTTCTGCTGCTGATGGGCTTGGCTCTGGCTGGGTGCGGTGGTGGATCGTCCGGCAGTGATGACAGCGCTCCGGCCAGTTTGAGCAACACCAACCTGTCGGGAACCTGGGTACAGACCAACGTCAATTATGCAAAGTTGAATAGCCAGGCGGATTACGAGTGGGTCAAAACCCGAAATCAGACCATTATCATAGAGGAAGCCAACGGAGCCGTGCGTCTCACCGACTGCATGACGGGCGCAGGGGCGGATGCCAGTAAGTCAGGGAATAGCCTGGTATTTGCGCTGCCGCAGATTCCTCAGCTCCAGTTTGTCGATGCCAATACCTTGCAGACCGAGGTATCCTGCACATCGTGTATTCCGCCTTCCCGAACTAAGGTGCAATTACAGCGGGCGAGCAGCGACACGACCACTGCTCTGGCAGCGGTATCGATAGTAGACCCTGTGGCGGTAACTCAGTGGGATCAGGTCTGCGTGGAAAGCATCGTAGACGGATACCTGCAGAATTCCGTCAAGATTCGGGCAACTGAATCGAACGAAAATGTTACTTTGACGGCCAGTTTCACCGCGGCTACGCCATTTGAAGCGGGCGTTTACACCTATCCTGCTGCGACAGCGAATGTGAGTGCGACTCTCGTAACGGAAATGGGATCACTGGGATTGTCGAATCCCACTGGAACCCTGGTAGTGAGTGAAAATGCGACAACAGATTTTACAACCGACCTGATCATGCAGTCTGGTCTGGACGGTAGCGACGTGTCAGTGCAGAGCGAAATCGAATTTAATCCACGTTGGTTTGTTGCTGAATAATATTCTGAATTTTTTCGGAGAAATCAGATGTCCGTAATCAAAATGACCGATCTCAACTTGTCCGGCAAACGCGTGCTGATTCGCGCAGACCTGAACGTGCCGGTAAAAAACGGCGTCGTCACCAGCGACGTGCGCATCCGTGCCTCCATGCCCACGGTGGAAGCCGCGCTGAAGCAGGGCGCCAGCGTTATTCTGATGTCGCACCTGGGCCGTCCCGTGGAAGGTGGCACTGACGAAGAAAACGCGCCGCACAAAATGGCGCCGGTGGCGAAACGCATTTCTGAGCTGCTGGGTTACGAAGTGCCGGTCGTTGCCGACTGGAAAGGCGGTTTGAACGTCGCGCCGGGCAAACTGGTGTTGCTGGAAAATGTCCGCTTCAACAAGGGCGAGAAAAAAGACAACGACGAACTGGCCAGAGCCTACGCGGCGCTGTGCGACGTGTTCGTGATGGACGCCTTCGGCACCGCGCACCGCGCCGAGGCCTCCACCCACGGCGTCGGCAAGTTCGCACCGGTGGCCTGCGCCGGCATCCTGCTGGGCGATGAGCTCGACGCACTGGAAAAAGCCCTGGCCAAGCCCGCCCGTCCGATGCTGGCCATCGTGGCTGGCT
>JBMOPR010000918.1:0-4622 GCA_049323075.1 Pseudomonadota bacterium | reverse complement strand
CAGTCCGCAACTTTCCTCATACAGGCGCCGGCTCAATTCCGTATTCCGGCTCGCGCGCGCCACCGGCAAGGGGCCGTGCGCCGATTTGAACTGGCCCGTCTTGCCATTCCAGCTTTCCGCCAGCGCCATGTCCGCAACAAATTTGCCGGCCCGGTCAGCAGAAATCAGAAACAGTTTCAGGATCCGGTACAGGAACACTGGCATATCCCGGTAGATTTCCGAATCCACGCCACCGGGATGCACGGCATTGCTGGTGATGCTGGCCGGCAACCGCCGCGCCAGTTCGTTGCTGAACAGCAGATTCGCCAGTTTCGATTGCGCATACGCGCCGGTGGCCGAGTAACGCTTGCGGCCCCTGAAACTGTCGAAATCCATTTTGCCCAGGTTGTGCATGATGGAGGACAGGTGCACGATTCTGGCATCGCCCGCGTTCTTCAGTGCCGGCAGCAGCAGATGCGTCAGCAGGAAATGCCCCAGATAATTCACGCCAAACTGCAGCTCGAATTTTTCCCGGGTGAACTGCTGCGTTGTGGGATACACGCCGGCGTTGTTGATCAGCACGTCGATGGCCGGGTAGTCCTGCGTCAGCTTTGCGGCAAACGCGCGGATGCTGTCGAACGACGCCAGGTCCAGCGCATATACCAGCACTTCCGCGCCACGTACCGCCTGAGCAATTTCCTGCCTGGCCCGCTCCGCCCTTGCCTGGTCCCGGCACGCCAGAATCACCCGCTGACCCTGCTGTACAATCTGCTTGGCGGTGGCCAGGCCAATGCCGGTATTGCCTCCGGTGATAACCACGGTTTTCACGGCTGTCATTGCATTCACCTTGACGACTGGATGGGATTGGGAAGGCGGGGATCATCACCAAAAAATTTGGCCGATGCAACGGGGCGTAGCATCGGCCAATGCGGCTTCAACACCACCGGTGGTCCTCACTGGTCCTGGGGGATGCATCGGTACGGCAGGAAGCCGGAGCGCCCATTATTCCCGCCAGGGGACAGTGTGATGAGATTCCAACCGGACAAAATACTTGTCATCTGCGGCCAGTGCGCCGCGCTGCAACCTGCCCGATACTGGCATGCAGCTGTATCGCGACGGAACGGTACCGGAAAACACATGGGGACAATAGCCGGGTGAGCAACAGGCGCAAGAACGAATGGTGGCACCGCAGCGTGCCTGTCATCTATCCGCAGACTTATCTGAGCCTGGCCGGTGAACGCGGTGCCGAGCCGGACAGCATTCTCCGTGACGCCGGCCTGCCCGCCGATCTGCTGGCCAATCCCCGGGCGGAAATTTCCTTCCTGCAAATGAAGGCGCTGGTGGACAAGGTGCTGGAACGCACCGGCGATGACGGTATCGGCGTCGAGGTGGGCTGGCGCCTGCCGCCCACGGCGTTCGGCAATCTCGGTTACGGATTGTTGTGCAGCGCAACCCTGCAGGATGCGCTGGATCTGTGCCTGCGCTTCTGGCATTTGCCGGGGCGGGTGGTGCGGGCCTCGCTCAGCCGCAGCGGCACCACCTGCACCATTGATTTCGTCCTTATCGCGCCGGTGCCGGAACCCAATCACCACCTGATCCTTGAATCCACCCTGGCCAGCCTGTATCGCGGTTTTCAATTGCTGGCAGGTGCCAGCGCTGCCGATCTTGAGGTCTGGTTCCAGGGCCCGCCGCCCGCCTACGCCGACCGGGTCAGCGCGCGGCTCGGCCAGGTGCGCTACAACATGCCGGCTACGCAATTCCGCTTCAGCGCACACCTGCTGCAAACCCCGCTGCCCATGCACAATCCCACCGGATTGATCTTCGCGATCCAGCAGTGCGAGCGGGAAGAATCCCTGCTCAACGAAATAGAAAATCCCATCCGCGAAAAAGTGCGGCGCAATCTGGTGCTGGGCAGTGGCGGCTATCCATCGTTGCAGAAAATGAGTGAAATCCTGAGCATGACCACCCGCACGCTAAGGCGCCGCCTGGAAGAGGAAGGCATCCAGTACAAGACCATGGTGGAAGAAACCAAGCGGCGCGATGCGGTGCGGCTGCTGGATGACGAGGTCATGGAAATCCAGCAGGTGGCGCAGCTGCTGGGGTATCAGGACCCCGCCAATTTCACCCGCGCGTTCCGTCAGTGGACCGGGCAGACTCCCAGCCAGTACCGCGCGACACGCCATGTCTCGCGCTGACCGCCGGATTTCTCCCATCCGGCATCACACATTCACAACTGGAATCAGGCTGGCACGGAATTGCTGCTCGCGCAGGTTCTGCCGACGGCCCTGCCACAGCAGAAAGGCAAATCCGGTTGCCAGTGCCAGCAGCATCGCCACGATCCAGATCACCGACGCCAGTGGATGCAGCAGCAAAGTGGCGGACTGGTAGAACACCACCGCACTGGCATAGCCGATCAGCAAGGTCCAGCCCGCCGTGAACAGCATCCAGAAGCGGCCCAGTTCCTTGTAGATCGCCCCCAGCGTCGCCACGCAGGGCACATACAGCAGCACGAACAGCAGGTACGCAAATGCACCGGCGCCGCCGTCGAACAACTGGCGCATCAGATCGAAAGTGGTGAGCTGCACGGATTTTTCCTGCGCCGCCGCCGCCACATCGCCGATCTCGCCCACGTTCATGCCCAGCGGATCGGTGAGCCGGTCCGCCAGGCCCGCCAGATTGACCGGCACGGTTTGCCAGGCCGCCAGCAAGGCCGCGCCCAGATCAAAATCGGCAGCAGTCGTTGTCGCACCGGCGCTGGCCAGGCCGGAGTACAGCGCATCCAGCGTGCCCACCACCACTTCCTTCGCGAACATGCCGGTGAAAATGCCCACCGTCGCCGGCCAGTTGTCTTCGCGTATGCCCATCGGCGCGAACAGTGGCGTGATGTTCTGGCCAATCACGGAAATCACCGAATGCTGGCTGTTCTGGTGGCCGAAACTGCCGTCGGTGCCCACCGAATTCAGCACATTCAGAATCACCACCACCACCACGATCGCCTTGCCCGCCCGCAACATGAAACCCTGCAGACGTTGCCAGGTGCGGATCAGCATATTGTTCAGGGTGGGAATGTGATACGGCGGCAGTTCCATGATGAACGGCGAGATTTTTCCCGGCAGCATGACCCGGCGCATGATGAATCCCGAACCGATCGCCAGCGCGATGCCGATGATGTACAGCAGGAACACCACGTTCTGACCGCTGCGGGGAAAGAACGCGGCGGCAAACAGCGCATACACTGTCAGCCGTGCGCCACAGGACATGAACGGCGCCATCACAATCGTCAGCAGGCGGTCATTCTGGCTTTCCAGCGTGCGCGCCGCCATCACGCCCGGCACATTGCAGCCAAAACCCACAATCAGCGGCACGAACGCCTTGCCCGGCAAACCGACACTGCGCATCACCCGGTCCACGATGAATGCTGCCCGCGCCATGTAACCGGAGTCTTCCAGAAACGACAGACAGAAAAACAGAAACGCAATCACCGGAATGAACGACGCCACCAGCTGCACGCCACCGCCCAATCCGTCCGCCAGCAGGGTGATCAGCCATTCCGGCGTGTGCACTGCACCCAGCAACGCGCGCACGCCATCCACAAACAGCGCCGCCGCCACACCATCGAAAAAATCCACGAACGCGCTGCCCACATTCATGGTGAACATGAACATCAGATACATGACGAACAGAAACAGCGGAATACCCAGCACGCGGTTCAGCACCACCTGATCGATCAGGTCGGACAGAGGACGGCGCTGCTTCTGCTCGCGGTGCACACTGTCATTCACCACCTGATCGATCCAGCGGTAACGGCTGTTCACCAGCACGTTGTCCACCGTGTCACCCAGATTTTTTTCCAGCGCTGCCACAGTCGAAGAAATCTGCTGACATTCTTCCGCAGAAAAATAACTCAGCGCGCCGGCATCCTTCTCCAGCGCCGCCACCGCCAGCAGATGATGATTGAACTGCTGGGCGCCACGCCGGGTCGTAATGTCCGTCAACGTGGCAATCGCCTGTTCGATCAGCGGTGCAAACTGCAATGGCCGCACCGGGCAGCGCGGTCTTTCGGTCATGTTGGCGATCACGTCCAGCAGCGCGCCCAGGCCATCGCTTTTGCTGGCAACGATCGGCACCACCGGGCAACCCAGCCGGTTCGACAATTCATAGGGATCGATGTGAATGCCTTTCTGGTGCGCCACGTCGGTCATGTTCAGCGCGATCACCATCGGCAGCGACGCATCCAGCAATTGCGTCGTGAGGTACAGATTGCGCTCCAGGCTGGACGCATCGACGATGTTCAGCACCAGATCGGCGTTGCCGGAAAAAATGAATTTCTGCGCGATCTGTTCGTCGATGGAGGTTTCATCGGCGCCCACGTGCAGGGAATAGGTGCCCGGCAGATCCACCAGCTGGAATTCCTGGTCGCCGTGCACGAACTGGCCGGTCTTTTTTTCCACGGTGACACCGGGCCAGTTGCCCACCCGCTGGCGCGAACCGGTAAGGGCGTTGAACAGCGTGGTCTTGCCGCAGTTGGGGTTACCCACCAGGGCGATGCAGTAAGTGCGGTTCATACGCGCTCCACCTGCAGGCCGGCGGCCTCGTTGCGGCGCAGGCTCAGGCAGAATCCGCGCACGCTGATTTCCACCGGA
>JBMOPR010000917.1:0-4653 GCA_049323075.1 Pseudomonadota bacterium | reverse complement strand
AGACCCAGGCCGCCGCGAAGCATGTCCGGCGGCTTTTTTGTGGTCGCCGTTCACCACTACTGACAGAAGGCTGTCAGTAGCCCTTTGCCAGAATGGGTCCTCCATAACCTACAGCAAAGGAAGCATGAACATGAACGCCATCAACTGGTTTGAAATCTTTGTCAGCAACTTCGACCGCGCCCGCGACTTCTATGAAAAGGCCCTGGATACCCATCTGGAACTGGTGACCGGCATGGGCCAGCCCATGGGCATCTTTCCCCATGATCCTGCCAGTGGTGTCGGCGGCTGCATCACCGCGTCGCAGGAACCGATCGTAGCCGGTACTGCCACCCGGGTTTACCTGAACGTGGAAGGCAAGCTGGATGCGGTGATCGCCCGGGTGCCGGGCTGCAAGGGCAAGGTGCTGCAGGGCCGCACCTCCATCGCGCCGCACGGGTTCATCGCCCTGATCGAGGACACCGAAGGCAACCAGGTGGGCCTGCACAGCCTGGTGTGAACGCCGGCACCTACGCTGTTACACTCGCGGGATTTTCCGGTGCTTCGGCACCGAATCCCGCTCTCGTCCCACCGGAGATTTCATGAGACGCGCCGACCGCCTGTTCCAGATCGTGCAGTTCCTGCGCAGCCGCCGCCTGACCACGGCGCAGTGGCTGGCGGAGCGTCTGCAGGTGTCGGTGCGCACCATTTACCGCGACATCCAGGATCTGTCCCTGTCCGGCGTGCCCATCGAGGGCGAGGCGGGCGTCGGTTATGTACTGCGCCACACCATGGACCTGCCGCCATTGATGTTCGAGCGTGACGAGATCGAGGCGCTGGTGACCGGTGCCCGTATGGTGAAAGCCTGGGCCGATCCGGAACTGATGCGGGCGGCAGAATCGGCGCTGGCCAAAATTCACAGCGTGCTGCCGGCGGCGCTGAAGGATGAACTCAACCGCAACCGGCTGTTCGCGCCCGGCGGCGGTCATTATCCGGTGCACTGGATCACGCGCTTCCGCCAGGCGATCCGTGAGCGGCAGAAAATGTGGCTCACCTACCGCGCCGAAAACGACGAACTCACCGAACGCTGCATCTGGCCACTGGGACTGTTTTTCTGGGGGCAGGTATGGACGCTGTGCACCTGGTGCGAACTGCGCAATGACTTCCGCAATTTTCGGGTGGACCGGGTGGTGGAACTGGAGAACACCGGTGCCACCTTCACGCCGGAGCCGGGGCAGCGGCTGGAGGATTATCTGGCACAACATGCGCCGCCGGAGGCGGTGGCGCCGGTGTTCCGGTCGTAAACAGGGTTCAGATCGTAAAAAGAATTCAGGTCCTAAAAAGAGTTCAGGTCGTGAAAAGTCTTCTGGTCAGAACAGTCAGGGCACAACCGGCGTGATTTCCGGCTTCGGCTCGGTGCCTTGCGCAGCATCCCCCGGCAGTACCTTCACTTCCATGCGCAAAGCATCGGACACCTGACTCACGGCGGTGGGAATTTTCAGCGCGGCGGTGCGCAGGGTGTTGTCGAGGGAAATACGCATGGCGGCGAACAGCTTTTGCCCTGACGCACTGGCGGCAAAGGTGGAGAATTCCTGCAACGATGCGTCCGTCACCGGTTCCAGCAACACGGCCTGCTGCAGCAACAGCTGTTCGCTGATGGTGGCCCGGTATTCCTCGCGGTTGCTGTTGAAGGATTCCCGCAGTGATTCGAACGGTGCCTGCTGGTCCGGCGTGATCAGCTGGGAAAAACCGCTCAGAAACGCGGCCTGCATGGTCAGCATCAGATCCAGCGCCGTGTCGGTGGCGCCGGTGGCAACATCCAGTTGCTGCAGTTGTTTTTTGCGTTCCGGCGTCAGGCCAGTCAATTGCTGCTGGCTGATGGCCTGGCCGATTTTTTCCATCACGTCCGGCTGCATCATGCGTTGTTCGGCCGCCAGGATGCTTTTGCCGGCGTCGCTGTTGTACCAGCGCAGGGCGTCCGCCAGGGTGGCCGCGTCCAGTTGCCGCATCAGATCCACCCGCAGGGTCTGGATCAGCTCATCCGGTTTGAAGGCATCCTGCAAGGCGCTGATCAGAGGCTGCACAAAGGCCAGGGCCATGCCCGCCTGCTGCTGGCCGGCGCTACCGATGGCCAGGGGGATCTGGTTGATCTGCTGCTGCAGGCCGGATGCCGCAATCAGCGCATCCACCTGTTCGGCGGATGTGGCAGCCGGCGGCGGGGTTTCGGCCCGCACGCCGGTAGCAGCCAGCAGCAGGAAGAAAGTGATCAGAACAACGCGCATGGGGAACCTTGCTGTGTAAAAGGTGACGTGAATGTCGCTGAAATTGTCAAACGGTGGGGAAGTGACCTTCAACGGCTGTTCAGGTGCCGTTGGGTGATCCCGCCAGCACTGCTTTTTCCAGTGCCCACAGGCGATCCTGGCCCCACAATACCAGATTCCCATAGCGAAAGGCAGGCACGCCCCACAGGCCGATGGCATCCAGATCCTCGCGGTTCTGCCGGGCCATTTCACGCCAGGATTCGTCGTCCAGCCGGGCCTGGGCGGCCTCCCAGTCCAGGCCGGCGCGGGTGGCCATCCGCCGCAGGTGCGGCAGGCGGGTCACGTCGAGTCCTTCCGCCCAGATGCCGGATGCCAGCGACACCACCAGTTCCTTTTCCTTGCCGATCGAGCGCGCATACAGGAACAGCGCCATGCAGTGGTTGATGCCGTCCCCCAGCGGGTCGCAGATCTTGCCAAAGGGCAGGTTGTACTTTTCCGCCTCGCGCTTGGCGTCCTTGATAATGTACAGGCGCTTGGCCTTGGGCAGGGGAATGCCGCGCGTCACCATGGGCATTACCGGTTTGATGGTGACGGGAATCTTGTACAGTTCCGCCAGCCTGAACACCCGGTCCGCCGCCAGATAGGAGTAGGGGCTGCGGAAGGAAAAATAGAAATCCAGCGGATGCACCTGGCGCGGGCGCGGGCGCAGGGTGCTGTAGCTTTGCAGCACGTGGCGGTACTGGCGCTGGTAGTCGGCGATGTCGCCGCTGGTGCGGCGCAGTCGTGGCTTGTTGAGGCGGTCCGCCAGATGACCCAGGCGGTCGAGGCCCCAGTACCATTCGCCGCCGTAATACAGCATGGCGGACTGGTAGTGTCCGCGGGAAGCCAGATCGGCGCTGGCACTGTCCAGCAGGGCCTGGGTTTCGCGGTCAGGCAGAGTGCCATAACGCCGCAGGCAGCTTTCGAAGGTGGTGGTGCTGCAGCCCCAGAGCGCGCCGGTGACTTCGGTGACCAGATGCAGCAGCTTGGGGCGGTCCTGATGCTTGAGCAGTATCGCGCTGGCGTGGAAGGCGTCTTCCCGGCTGGGTGCCTGCGGATGTTCGGGGTATACCAGTTCGTGCAGTGCCGCCAGCCGCTTGCCGTCCTCCAGCGCGTAACGCTCCAGCAGTTTGGGCTGGGGTTCACCGTCCACCGGCAGATCCAGCACGAAACGGATCTGCAGATTGACGCGGAAATCTTCGAGGAAGCGCGGCAATGCCTGCAGCAACAGGTAGGAATAGGGATCGTCCACCCGGTGGTAGAACACCACGGTGTTGAGGGACGGCACCAGACGGCGCTTGATTTCGAACCAGCCGCGGCGGAACTTGCGCAGTTTCGGGCTGGTGGCCAGTTTCGCCACGAAGGGCATCAACAGTCGGCTCAGTGGCATAGGTTCAGTGGCATGGCTGGTTCAGACTTCCCTCGCAGCGGCGGTCAGGCCGGGTCCAGAATCTTGATGAAGACTTTCGAATTGCGCTGGTAATTGTAGAGCGACTGTTTGTGCTGCGGCAGTTCTGCCACCGTCGCCGCCGTGAAGCCCCGCTCCATGAACCAGTGCGCCGTGCGGGTGGTGAGCACGAACAACCGGTTCAGACCCATCCCGCGGGCCCTTTGTTCAATCGCCTGCAGCAACTGGTCGCCGCGCTTGCCATGGCGATAGTCTGGATGCACCGCCACGCAGGCCAGTTCGCCGGTGCGGTCGGCGGTGAACGGGTACAGCGCAGCGCAGGCAATGATTTTCTCGTCGCGTTCGATCAGGGTGAACTGGGAAATTTCCGTTTCCAGCAGCTCACGGGAGCGCCGCACCAGGATGCCTTCCTGCTCCAGCGGCTCGATCAGTTCCAGCACGCCGCCCACATCGTCGATGGTGGCGTTGCGGATGTTCTCGAAATTCTGTTGCGTGACGAGGGTGCCGCTGCCGTCCACGGTGAACAGTTCCTGCAGCAGGGCACCGTCGGTCTGGTAGCTGATGAGGTGAGCGCGGCCCACCTGTTTCAGGGCGCGGGTGGCACTGATCAGGGTGTAGTGGGGTGCGTCCAGCTTGGCCAGCAGATCGGTGGCCTGGGGTACCGTCAGTTCGCGGATCAGTTCGCCACTGTCGCCCAGAACGCCGGTGTCGGCGTTGAGATAAATCAGCTTGTCGGCCTGCAGTGCCACGGCGGCGGCTTCCGCCACTTCTTCCCACAGCAGGTTGAAGACTTCCCCGGTGGGGGAAAATCCCAGTGGCGACAGCAGCACCAGCGCGCCGTTATGCAGCTGAGTGCGGATGGCCTCGGCGTTCACCTTGCGCACTTCGCCGCTGTGCTGGTAGTCGACACCATTGCGCACGCCATAGGGCCGGGCAGTGATGAAATTGCCAGATGCCACCTGGGTCTTG
>JBMOPR010000916.1:0-4666 GCA_049323075.1 Pseudomonadota bacterium | reverse complement strand
CCATGCTGACGGAGGTGGAGGAAACGGCATCCACCCCGACGCCCGACGCCATTACCACCCGGCTGGAAAAACTGTTCGTCCCCGCCGCCCCGCCGCAACCCGGCAAATCGATGGTGCAGATCATGACCATGCACAAATCGAAAGGCCTGGAGTTCGATGTCGTCTTCCTGCCGCAGCTGCATCGCACCGGGCAGGCGGATGACAAGCCGCTTATTCTGGTGGACAAGCAAACCGCGGTGCTGGATGACGTGCAGGAAATCTTCATGGCGCCAAGGCCCAATACCGAAACAGCGCGCGCCAACTCGGTTTACTCCTATCTCTGGAAGCAAAAACAGCAACGCACGAAAAATGAAGCGGTGCGTCTGCTATACGTGGCCTGCACCCGCGCCCGCAAGCAACTGCACCTGTCGGCCTGCCTGACCGAAGACGACAAGCAACAGGTACGCAAACCCAGATCCGGCAGCCTGCTGGCGGTGATCTGGCCCGTGCTGGAGCAGGATGCCGAGCCCCACCCGATTGAACAGGCTCCCACGCCGGCGACGCATCGTCCCTTGCGACGTTTGTCCCTGCGTCCTGCAACCGGAGCAGTGGCCAACGCAGCAAGTGCGACTTCCGGCCTGACCACCGCGATCACCGCGGCTGAAACTGAGGAATCCAGCCAGTTCCGCCGTCATGCCGGCACCCTGGTTCACAAACTGTTTGAGCAATGGGTCCGCTTTCCGGCTTTCATCAGCACAACCATTTCCGATACAGTGCGGGAACGCTGGCGCATCCAGCTGCAGGCGCTGGGTGTGGAGGATGCGGGGCTCGACCCGGCCCTTGATATCGTGACGCGCGCTGTATCGACAGTCGCCCGCAACACCGGACGTATGGAGTGGCTGTTCACCCAGCCGCATGAACAGTCAAGCGCGGAATTCCGTCTCAGTGTGCAGATCGACGGCCAACCCCAGCACCTCACCATCGATCGCACCTTCGTGCACGCGGGCACCCGCTATATAATCGATTACAAGCTGTCAGAACCGGATGCCGATCCTGCCGCATTCCTGACGGCCGAGACTGAAAAATACAGGCCGCAACTGCAGGCCTACCGGCAGGCGCTGGCGGCACAGGAAAACCTGCCGGCCCGCCTGTATCTTTATTTTCCACTGCTGGACCACTTGCAGGAAATCGAGGACTGAAATGCCCATTTCATTTGAAGGAAAACTGGTGGTTGCCACCTCGTCCCGCGCGCTGTTCGATCTGAGCGAAAGCCACAACATCTTTAACACCCAGGGACTGGATGCTTACCGTCAGTACCAGATCGAACACGAAGATGCGCCCCTGAATCCGGGCGAGGCGTTTCCTCTGGTCAAAAAACTGCTGGCTATCAACGAGAAATTGCCGGGCGAACACAAAGTGGAAGTGATCCTGCTGTCGCGCAATTCCGCCGATACCGGTCTGCGGGTTTTCAATTCCATCGAGCACTGGAAACTGCCCATCACCCGTGCGGCCTTTTCCGGCGGCAAAAGTCCCTATCGCTACGTCGAAGCCTTCGGCGCGCATCTGTTTATTTCCACCAACGCCGAGGATGTGCGCAACGCACTGGAACTGGGTTATGCCGCTGCCAGCATCATCGCACCGGCACGCACGTCCAGCGCACCGGAATCCACCGAACTGAAGATCGCCTTTGACGGTGATGCCGTGCTGTTTTCCGACGAATCCGAACAGGTTTATCAATCCCAGGGACTGGAAGCGTTCGCCGCATCCGAGCGCGCCGCCGCCAAAACGCCAATGCGCGGCGGCCCGTTCAAACCCTTCCTGCAGGCATTACACAATCTGCAATCGCAGTTTTCCGAAGACAGTTGCCCCATACGCACTGCGTTAGTCACGGCGCGCTCGGCACCGGCGCACGAACGGGTAGTGCGCACCTTGCGCGACTGGAACATCCGGATCGATGAATCACTGTTTCTGGGCGGGCTGGATAAAGGTGTGTTCCTGAAAGCGTTTGGCGCAGATGTATTCTTTGATGATCAGGAAGGGCATTGCCTGTCGGCGAGTCAGCATGTGGCCGCGGGTCACGTTCCTCACGGCGTCGTCAACAGGAAATAACGTCAAAAATAGAGCTTACCAGGAGTAGTTCAGGCCCACTGCGCCGTCGACGATCAGCTTGTCGAGCATTTTCTCGGGGCAGTTTTCCACTTTCTCGCGGATGGAATCAGAAAAATCCAGGCTTTTCACGCGCGGTGCGTTCACGGAAAATTCCGTGGACACTTCGTTGTAGCCCAGTTGCTGCGTCACCACATTCAGACCTACCGACCGGTAGGATGCAGCGAAATCCACGCTGTTGCCGCGCATGGCGTCAGTACTGGCGGAAAGGCTGAAGGAAATCAGCGGCACTGCATTGGCAGTGGCACCCACAGAGTGCATGTCAACCTGGCCAGCGTTGGCGAATGAAGGTTCCGGCATGTAATTGCTGGCCTGTGTTTCCAGAGTAGTGAGCAACAGCAGACATCCTGCGAAGGCCGAAACTGCTTTTACTGCTACGGAGCGGACTTTCATAATTCAACCAACTTCGTTATTGAAAGTGTTATTGGATGATTGAAGCGTAGTAGCGGCAACTGGCCTAAACCATGTTGGAATTTTCAGTTTGTGGCAGTTTTCCCGCTTTCAGTCCTTAAATATTCTGCTGGCATATTCGTTGCTTTGTTTTTGCTGATGCCAGTTCCTCGCAAGAACGTTTCCTCTCCTTTTTCCTGTTTCTCTTTTCTCGCGTATTCGTCCCATATCGATCAGGCAAATCACATCAAGCCTGCTATTCTCAACTATGGTCAACGTTTGCCCATTCCGCCGTTAACGTGCTGTAAATAAATGTTAAGAAATATTCTTTATGCCACCGACCTGGGGTTGTTTGGCCCGTTTATTCTGGAACATGTGGGAGAACTGGCCAAACGCCACAACGCACGGGTCACCGTGGTGCATGCAATCGAGCCAGTGAGCATTTTTGCGGATGCGCTGCTGGCAACCTACGTGCCGCAGGAATCCATGTCGGCACTGCGCGAACACGGTTATGACGCTGTGCTTGCTACTATCCGTGCGCGGGTAAGGCAGGCCTTTCATGAAGACTTCATTGACTTCAACGGCTCCACCGACTGGATTGCAGATGTGCAGGTCATCGGCGGCGATCCAGCCCAGGTGATTCTGGACCAGGCCGAACTGTCCCACGCCGACCTGATTGTCATGGGCAGTCACGGGGGACGCTCCTCCAGCCAGACCGCCATCGGTTCCGTGGCCTCCAAGGTATTGCAACTGTCCCGGGTGCCCATTTACCTGGTGCCCACCCTGTCTACCCCTCTGCCGGCCATAGCCCTCTAGGGCAGTGCCCATATTCCAGCCACCGCCGGAATCCTGTTTTTCTGCACCGGATCGGGAATATCCATAGACGAATTCGATATTCTCTTCTAACTTTAACTGGCCATTAAGGGAATAAATTTAACAATCCGGTTATTGATGGGTTGGTAAATCAGAAATTCTGTCCTATTCTGCAATGGAATAGACGCCTCATTTTTTATAACCCCACAACGAGAATTCAAACCAGGGGGAGGGAAGGAAAGAATGAAACTCCAGCAATTGCGTTACATCTGGGAAGTGGCGCGACACGATCTGAACGTCTCCGTTACTGCACAGAGCCTGTATACATCACAGCCCGGCATCAGCAAGCAGATCCGCTTGCTGGAAGACGAGCTGGGAGTAGAAATATTCTCCCGCAGTGGCAAGCACCTGACCCGCGTGACTCCAGCTGGCGAAGCCATCCTGCGTATCGCCGGCGAGATCCTGCGCAAGGTCGACAGCATCAAACAGGTGGCCCAGGAATTCAGCGACGAGAGCAAGGGCAGCCTGTCCCTGGCCACCACCCACACGCAGGCGCGCTATGCATTGCCGCCGGTGATCGAAACCTTCATACATAAATATCCGGAAGTCGCCCTGCACATGCACCAAGGCACGCCAATCCAGATTTCCGAGATGGCGGCCGACGGCACCGTGGATTTCGCCATCGCCACCGAGGCCCTGGAACTGTTCGGCGACCTGATCATGATGCCGTGCTACCGCTGGAACCGCGCCATCATCGTGCCACGCAACCATCCGCTGGCGCAGTCTTCTAAAATCACCCTGGAAGAAGTGGCCCGCCAGCCGATCGTGACTTACACGTTTGGATTTACCGGCCGTTCCAAGCTCGACGACGCGTTCCTGGACAAGGGTCTGTCGCCGAAAGTGGTGTTCACCGCCGCCGACGCGGATGTCATCAAGACCTATGTGAAGCTGGGTCTGGGCGTGGGCATTGTCGCCAAGATGGCCTGCAACGATAACGATCCGGATCTGGTGGTGCTGGATGCGTCGCATCTGTTTGAAGCCAGTGTTACCAAGATCGGCTTCCGGCGCGGCACCTTCCTGCGCGGGTTCATGTACGATTTCATCGAGCTGTTCGCACCCCATCTGACCAAAACAGTGGTGGACGAAGCAGTGGAGCGCCACACCCGCTCCGAACTGGATGAGCTGTTCAGTCACATCCAGCTACCGACTTACTAGACTGCAGTAAACGTTCCTCAGCGAAAAGAAAAGGCCACGCTACTTTCGGGTAGTGTGGCCTTTTTTATTGGTGCCGTATCGGAGCGGAAAGGAAGTCGGTAGT
>JBMOPR010000915.1:0-4681 GCA_049323075.1 Pseudomonadota bacterium | reverse complement strand
GCTGGAAGCCTTCATGCTGTTCGACTGGCGTGAGACCGAGCTGCCAAACTGCGGCACCTTCTTCTCGCAATCAGATCTGGTGGGGCCAGGCTGCTGGGCCGGGTTCGTGCCGTCGGGGATGGAGTCGTCCTTTACCGGCAATCCGCTGACGCCTCTTGATGACGCGATCAACTTCACTCTGCCACGCGGTGCCGACCAGACGCCTGACAGCGATGGCCAGTACGGTGTGGCCGCCCGCTATTTCGTGGAATCCATTGAAACCGAGTTCGGCGTTTACTACACCAATCTGCATTCCAACCTGCCGGTGATTTCGGGACACACGCCGGACGTGACCAAGCTCGGTTTCCCCACTCTGCAAGCGGCTCGTACTGCACTGGTCGGCGGCACGGGCAACCCGCTGGCCACAATCGCGCTACTGCCGCTGGGCGATTATTTCGTGGAATACCCGGAAGACATTCAGATGTTCGGCGCCAGCTTCAGCACCAGCCAGGATCTCGGCCTGCCGGGTGGCGCCACCGCAATTTCCGGCGAGATCAGCATGCGCAAGGACCAGCCTTTCGCACTGGAAGATGGTGATGCACTGTCCGGCGCCGTGGGCCTGCCTTCGCTGGGCTGCTGGGATGCCCCCACCGCATATGACTGTTACACCGATTACGCGCCAGGCGAATACAAAGCGGGCTATGTGCAGAAAGATTACTTTCAGGCCGAAATGGTGTTCATCCACTTCTTCGACCAGGTTCTCGGCGCCTCGCGCTGGACAGCCGTGGTGGACATTGCCGGATCCTACCTGGATCTGCCCAGCAAATCCCAGGCGCTGCTGAACAGCAACTACAACGCCACCTTGAACCATCCCTGGGCACCCAATGTGCCCACCATCGCCGGTCTGGTGCCGTTACTCTACCCGCAGTTCATCGATCAGGTATGGCAAGCCCAACAGGCCTTGCCGGTGTACGCCCGCAGCTACACGGTTGCACCCGAAGGAGACGATTACTTCCCCACCTCCGGCGCCTGGGGCTACAAACTGCGCTTCAGCGGTGACTACGAAGACGTGTTCGCCGGTATCAACCTGCGGCCCACCATCAGCTTCAGCCACGATGTCGACGGTACCACGCCCACCCCGATCGCCAACTTCCTGGAGGATCGCAAGGCCATCGGCCTGTCGCTGGAAGCGGTGTACCTGAACGACTACAGCGTCAACATCGGCTACACCGATTTCTACGGCGCAGAACCCTACAACAGCCTGGCTGACCGGGATTACTACTCCCTCAGCACCACCATTTCCTTCTGATTCCGGGGCCAATATGGATATGAACATGAAACACAACAACCCGCTGAAACTGCTGGCCGGCGCGCTGCTGGCCTCGTCGCTGGTTGCCACACCGGCGCTGGGCAAGGTGGACCAGGCCCGGGCCGACAAGCTGGGCAGCAGCGAACTCACTGTCACCGGCGCCCCCGTGGCCGGCAACGCCGACGGTTCCATTCCTGCCTACACCGGCGGCCTGAAGGAACCGCCGGCCTGCTACAAGGGCGGTGACTGGCTGTGCGATCCGTTCGCGGATGACAAGCCGCTATTCACCATCACGGCGGAAAATGTCGATCAGTACGCCGGCAAACTCAGCGCCGGCCAGATCGCGCTATTCAGGAAATACCCCAAGACCTTCCGCATGCCAGTGTATCCCACCCGCCGCACCTTCCGCATGCCGGATGACGTCGCCGCGCTGACCAGGGAAAACGCGGTGAAAACCGAAACCCTCGGCGCCACCGGTCTGAAGAACTACACTCCCAAGGCGTTTCCGTTTCCGATCACCGACAACGGCCTGGAAATGGTATGGAACCACATCGCCCGCTGGCGCGGCACCGGTGTGGACCGCTTCGCCGGCCAGGCCACACCCCAGGCCAACGGCGCCTACAGCATGGTGATGTTCCATGATGAAGTGGTGATTCCCGCCGCCATGACCGACTATGTGGAAGGCGAGGACCCCAACGTCATGTTCTATGGCAAGCAGACGGTCATCGCGCCATCGCGTCTGGCGGGTAACGTGTTGATGGTGCACGAGACCATTGACCAGGTGCGGGAACCACGCCGGGCCTGGATCTACAATGCCGGCCAGCGCCGCGTGCGGCGGGCGCCGCAGGTAGCCTACGACGGTCCCGGCACTGCTGCCGACGGCCTGCGCACCGCCGATAACTACGACCTCTACAACGGCTCGCCAGACCGCTACACCTGGACCTTCAAGGGCAAGAAGGAGCTGTACATCCCCTACAACTCCTACAAGCTGGACAAGAAGGGCCTGCCCTATGACGACGTCATCAACGCCGGTCACATCAACCAGGATCTGACCCGTTACGAACTGCACCGGGTATATGAAGTGGAGGCCGTGCTGCGCGAAGGCACCCGTCACATCTATGCCCGACGCGTGTTCCATTTCGACGAGGACAGCTGGATGGCGGCGGTGATCGATCACTACGACAACCGCGGCAACCTGTGGCGGGTGGCGGAAGCGCACCAGATGCTGTTCTACCAGATTCCGGTGCAGGGCTACTCGGTGGAAACCCTGTACGACCTGAACTCCGGTCGCTACATGGTGCTGGGTCTGGAAAACAACGAAGCGCAAGGCATCAAGTGGGATGCGAAATTCTCGAAAACGGATTTCCAGCCTGCAGCAGTGCGCCGGGCCGGCGTGCGCTAGTTGCCTGAGGGCAAGCAAATCCCCAGGGGTGCTGCGGCACCCCTTTTTTGTGCCTGCAATAATCCGCGACCGGAACAGAATTTGCTGAAGCACAGGAAAGCCGCGTCCAACCCCGCGTTATTGTCGCAAACACGACAATTGGACTGCGGCCTGACCCTGTGATCTGTTCGGAGTACGCCGATGTCCCTTTTCCATGTCCAGCCGGGCGACCTGGTTTTTGCCGCCCATGCCATTCACAACGACGGCTCCATTCCCGCACTGGAAGACAACGCGCTGCTGGCGGCAGCAGGCGCTCGGGGTGTCGTGCTCAACATTGGTCATCTGGAGCATGACGAAGACAGGATCGTGTTTCTGGTGCGGTTCGAAACCGGCCAGGAATCGTCGGAGTTGGGGCCGGCAGTGGGATGCTGGGAAGAAGACCTGAGCGCGGGACCGCTGCCGTATCCGCGGGTGTAGATTCAGGCCTGCTGTCCGGCGCCGGCTTTGCTGCGTGTCCGTCGCTTCCGGACGGGAACGGCAGTGACGATTGCGGATGGCTGCGCCGCTGGCTGTGCTACGGACACGTCTGCCGTCTCGGGCCACCAGCCCCGCGCCAGCAACTCTGCTGCCAGGAAATCCGCGAATACCCGCACCTTGGCCGCCAGATAGCGGTTGGCGGGATACACCACGCACAGGGGCGGCATGTGCGCCGTGAAATCCTCCAGCAGGGGCCGCAACCTGCCCGCACGCAATTCCCGGTACACCAGGGGTTCTGGCACCTGCACGATGCCGATGCCCGCTTCCGCCGCTGCGGCAGCCGCTTCGTACGACGTCACCGCCAGCCGCCCCGCCGGCACAAATTCCTGCGACTCACCCGCAACGTTGAAAATCCAGGGCGCCGGTCGCCCGGTAGCGGGGGAAATGAAGCGGATGCAATCGTGGCTGGCCAGCGCCGCCAGATCCGCAGGCGTGCCGTGCTGCTCCAGATACGCCGGCGAAGCGCAGGTGGCCCGATTCACCGGCGTCAGCTGTCGCGCTACCAGCAGTGAGTCGCCCGGAATCGCGGCGCCGCGTATCGCACAGTCAATGCCCTCTTCCACCAGATTGACGGCGCGATCCGTCAGCACGACGTCCACCGACAAGTCCGGATGCTGCCGCAAAAATGCCTCCAGCGCCGGAAAAAACGGCAGGCGCGCAAACGATTGCGGCACCGATACCCGCAACAGGCCGCGCACCGTGCGGCGGGACAATTCATCATCCGCCTCCGCCAGTTCCCCCGGGATGCGCACGCAACTGGCGTAGTAGCGCTGGCCTTCGTCGGTCAGGCTCAGGCGGCGGGTGGCGCGGTGCAGCAGACGGCTGCCCAGATGTTGTTCCAGCTGTGCCACTGCCGTGGTGATCGTGGCCCGCGACACCGCCAGATCATCGGCGGCGCGTGCAAACGAACCCTGCTCCACCACCCGGGTGAACACACGCATGCAGTAGAGTTGGTCCATGACATTCCTCCGCGGATTGTTTGGAGATCATAAACAATCAATTCAGGCTTGCCAGCTTTATCCCGCCCCGCCAGGGCACTAGAGTGCACACCGTTGCAGTTTCAATCCGATACTTTTGGCTTTTGGCACTCAGGGAGAACCCGCCATGACCAGCATTGCCCCTATCACCGGAACCGTTGGCACCGAATCCACTTCCATTCCCCAGCCCGACACCCTGAACCCGGCCGGCATTCTCGCCACCGGCTTCGGCTTCTGGAGTTCAAAAGTCCTGCTCACCGCTGTCGACCTGGGCGTGTTCACCCGTCTGGCAGGCACCCGCCTGCGCGGCGAGGAACTGGGCCAGATCCTGGGCCTGCATCCCCGTGGCATCTGGGATTTTTTCGATGCACTGGTTGCGCTCGGCTTTCTGCAGCGCAGCGGCAACGGCGTCGATGCGCTGTATTTCAACAGCGCCGAAACCGAGCAATTTCTCGACCGCAACAAACCCACCTACGTGGGTGGCATTCTGGAAATGGC
>JBMOPR010000914.1:0-4692 GCA_049323075.1 Pseudomonadota bacterium | reverse complement strand
ATCCTGCTCACACAGACTCCGGGGCGTTATGGGGATGAACTGCACCCAACGATAACGAAGATTGCCCCTGCTAGGCAACGCATTCAACGGCAAGTACGCGGAAATTCAGCTATAAATAAAGCCAGACCCCCAGGAGATCTATCATGGCTGCCGATCCCAACGACCCCCTTTACCAACTGCTGCTGGACGAGAAGATCGAGGAATTCAACAAGCAGCGGGCTGCCGGGAAAACAGTGGACCTGCGCGGTGCGTCGCTGCGGGGCCGCGATCTGCGTCTGATGAACGTGGACGGACTGGACATGCGCGACGCCTATCTGCGCGGCGCCGACATCCGGGGCGTGGATTTCCGCAACACCCAGCTGGAAGGTGCCAGCATCTGCGAGGCGAAAATTTCCGGCTGTTTTTTTCCCCGCGAACTGACTGCGGAGGAAATCCGCCTGTCGCAGGAAAAGGGCACCCGCATGCGCTACCGGTCGATCCGGATCGTGAAGAAAAGTGAAATACCGAAGTCCGAGGCGGAAGAAGACTGAGCCGCCGGATCAGGCCCGACGGCCAGGCAAAACAGACTCAGGCATCATCCCAGAAACGGCGCAACTGAAACGCGCAGTAGCCCAACGCAAACAGCACATCGATGACGCAACTGGTGCGGATGGCACCACTCACCTGATAGGGATTCACCGCCTCGCGCGCGATGGCGGATTCCGGAAAGCCCCACACCGCCAGCGCCACCATGGCCCCGGCAATCAGCAACACACCGACCACCATGCTCAGGAACGCGGTGCCGCGATTAAGCCAGCCCTTGATCGCCGCGTATTCCACGAAGGCGTTGAGGGCGCTGCACAGCACCCAGGTGAGAATCAGTGAGCCAACGATGAATCCTGCCATGATCAGTGCTCGCGGGTTTCCTTGAAGCGGACGTCGGGCCAGCGTTCCATGGTGAGTTCCAGGTTCACGCGAGTGGGGGCCAGATAGGTGAGATAACCGCCACCATCCAGCGCCAGGTTGTCGTGGCATTTTTTCTTGAAGTCTTCGAGCATTTTCCAGTCGTCGCAGTACACCCAGCGCGCGGTGGACACGTTCACCAGATCGTAGGAACACTCCACCTTGTACTCGTCCTTCAGGCGATAGGCCACCACGTCGAACTGCAGCACGCCGACGGCACCGACGATGATGTCATTGTTGCGCAGCGGCATGAACACCTGGGTGGCACCCTCTTCCGACAGCTGCTGGATGCCTTTCTGCAACTGTTTGCTCTTGAGCGGATCGCGCAGGTTCACTCGCTTGAACAGTTCCGGCGCGAAATGGGGAATGCCCTGGAAATTGATGTCTTCCCCTGCCGTGAAGGTGTCGCCGATCTGGATGGTGCCGTGGTTGTGCAGGCCGATGATGTCGCCGGGCCAGGCTTCTTCCAGATGGGCGCGCTCGCCGGCGAGGAAGGTCAGCGCGTCGGAAATCCGCACTTCCTTGCCGAGGCGCACGTGTTTCATCTTCATGCCTTTCTCGTAGTGGCCGGAGCACACCCGCATGAAGGCAACGCGGTCGCGGTGTTTCGGGTCCATGTTCGCCTGGATCTTGAACACGAAGCCGGTGAAGCGTTCGTCGGACGCCTCCACGGTGCGCTTGTCGGTATCGCGGTGCAGCGGCGGCGGTGCCCACTGCACCAGACCGTCGAGCATGTGGTCGACGCCGAAGTTGCCCAGCGCGGTACCAAAAAACACCGGGGTGAGTTTGCCGTCTAGAAATTCCTGCAGGTCGAATTCGTGACTGGCGCCGCGCACCAGTTCCAGCTGCGAGCGCAGGTCGTCCGCCAGATCGCCCACGGCGGCATCCAGTTCCGGATTGTCGATGCCCTTGATGGGGCGCACGTCCTGGATCGTGTGGCCCTGGCCGGTGGCGTACAGGTAGATGGTGTCCTGGTACAGGTTGTACACGCCCTTGAACAGCTTGCCCATGCCGATGGGCCAGGTGATGGGGGCGCATTTGATTTTGAGGACGTGCTCGACTTCGTCCAGCAGGTCGATGGGATCGCGGATTTCCCGGTCCATCTTGTTGATGAACGACAGGATCGGCGTGTCGCGCAAGCGGCAGACTTCCATCAGCTTGATGGTGCGCGTCTCGACGCCCTTGGCGCCGTCGATGATCATCAGGGCGGAGTCAACGGCGGTAAGGGTGCGGTAGGTGTCTTCCGAAAAGTCCTCGTGGCCCGGCGTGTCCAGCAGGTTGACGATGCAGTCCTTGTAGGGAAACTGCATGACGGACGTGGTCACCGAGATGCCCCGCTCCTTTTCCATTTCCATCCAGTCGGAGGTGGCATGGCGGTCGGAGCCCCGGCCCTTGACGGTGCCGGCCACCTGGATCTGGTTTCCGTACAGCAGCAGCTTTTCGGTGATGGTGGTTTTACCGGCGTCCGGGTGCGAGATGATCGCGAAGGTACGGCGTTTTCTGACTTCGTCCAGATGGCTCATGATGACCTGTATCGGGGTGGTTCGGGGGTAAAGAGGCGGGAATTATACCTGAATCAGGCAGGGTCGGGGACTGAGGGTTATGCTGGCCGGTGGAGATGGAATCGCCCACCGGCCGGTTGGTTCAGGATCAGGGGTAGTAGTTGATGCCCACGCTGATCATGTCGGATTCCACTTCCACGCCGTCCTCGTCGATGTCCGGCAGCACAGTGTATTCCACCACGACCGCCATGGAGCCCAGATAGGTCTTGGCACCAACACCGTAGGAAAGCCCGCTTTCACGATAGCCGTCGTTGTAATCGTCCTCGTATTCGAACGAGGCTACACCGACCTTGCCATACAGGCCCAGAACATTGCCCACGGGCAGAATGCAGAGGGCGTCCAGGCCGATCATGTTGTCGGCTTTGAGGTCATAGTCCGACTGCTCCAGCGCGTCGCCCTGCACGCTCATTCCGATGTAGCCTTCCAGGCCGAAGTACTTGTTGAAGGTACCACCGCCTTTCACGCGGAGTGCAACGGGGTTGAAGTCAAAACTGCCCGGCACTTCATCGATCGACATTTCGCCCTGCACCAAGGACAGATCGAATCCCACATAACCGCCTTCACCCATGTCCGCCACTGCAGCTGTCGATACCAGCGCCGATGCCATGAGCATACAGAGTTGTTTTTTCACGTTCTCTCCCTACCTTTCCGGTTTTCTCTTTGATGTTATTGATGTCTTACAGCGGTGTCAGCATAAACCCGGGCTTCGGAAAATGCACATGCAGCGTGCCCAGCCCTTTCACGTCCCGCGCCAGAATCCACTGCGCCGGCGTGCTGCCCGCCAGGGTGCCGACGCTGGGCACCTGTCCGTAATCCGCCGGCGCGATCTGCACCGGTTTGCCGATCAGCGGGTCGGTGCGGTGTTCGGCCGCAATCGGGCGGGGTGTGGCATTTTTCGCGATTTCCAGTGTCTGCTGCGGATCGATCTCGCGACGCGCGCCATGGCCAAACGCCTTCATGCGATCCATCCAGGCGATTGTTTTCGGGTAGGGGTTGATCATGCGGGATTCGCCCAGATCGCGGATGAACCACAGGCTATGGTAAGTGGAGAAATCGGCGTGATTGGGCTGGGAACCAAACAGGAAATCCTGCTGCAGGCGCTGCTCAACCTGGGCAATATGTTCCAGCGCTTTGGGCCGTGCCTCACGCAGGCCGACGATCTTGACCGACGCCTTGCGGCCCATATTGATGCGGTCCCAGAAGAAACGGGCAATGTCCAGCCAGGACATGGTCTGGCGCACCTTCTGGTTCAGCTTTTTGCTGCCACCTGCCAGGATGCAGGCAAAAAACACATCCAGATCCACTTTGGCCACGTAGGCCTGCACGTCGGCACTGCAGTTTTCCAGCGCCAGTTCCGGCTTGCCCGAGCGCGCCGCGATTTCGGCTGCGATGGTGCGGGAATCGCAAAAAATATCAGCGCCGATCTGCGCCACCGGAATCTTGCGGTAGCCGCCCGCCAGTTGCTCCAGCAATGGGCGTGGTGGCATCTCGCGGGTGAGCGCCGACAGCCAGGGCTGCTGCGTATACCCCAGCATGACACGGATTTTTTCCGAGAAGGGGGACATGGGGTAATGGTGCAGGATCAGATCGGTCATGGCGGCTCCAGACATTGCAGGGTGATCGCGGGATGGCCGCAGTGTGTGGTGCCGCAGGGAAGCGGTCAACGGCGAAATCGGCCAATATTGCTGCCAGAACCAAAGCTAGTCCTTGCCCGGTTACGCCCGTTGCGCATCAGTAGGGTTTACCCAGATAGAAGTAAAAGGCTTCGTTACCATCCTCCGCCAGGCCATAGCCCAGATAGGCCGGACCGATGGGCGTGTCGGTGCCCAGAAAAATGCCGACGGATTTGAGCACGTCCGTAGAATTGCCCGGCACCAGCGGCTCTCCCATCTCGGTTGCTTCCAGCGAAAAACCGCTATAGGCACCGTCCATGAAAGTGCCACGCATGATCTGGTGGTAGTACATGATACGGCCATATTGCAGGCTTTCGCCCAACAGCTGGCCCGTGGCATAACCTGACTGCTGCAGAAAACCGCCCCATTGAAACTGATCATACCTGGGCAAGGAATTCTCACCGATCTTGCCACCGGCTTTCGCCGCGAAATGGAACGTGTGCGCACGCCAGGAATACACGGCAACCCCATCCGCATCCCACTTGGTGTAGGGATTGTCCGCACCCAGATCCGGG
>JBMOPR010000913.1:0-4697 GCA_049323075.1 Pseudomonadota bacterium | reverse complement strand
CAGAGTCTAGCATCAGGCCAAAGCCTTTTGCCACCTGGTGGGTATTGACTGTGAAATCAGTAAACCCCAAACGGAATACCGCTGAGATACCAGAGCGCGAACAACGCACTCCACCCCACCAGAATGGTCAGCGAGTAGGGCAGCATCAGCGCCAGCATGGTGCCGATGCCCAGATCGCGTTTGTAGCGCTGCATGAAGGCCACCACCACACCGAAATACGGCATCAGCGGGCTGATGATGTTGGTGCTGCTGTCGCCGATGCGATATGCAGCCTGCACCGATTCCGGCGCGATGCCCGCCAGCAGGAACATGGGAATGAACACCGGCGCCATCAGCGACCACATGGCCGACGCGCTGCCAATCAGCAGATTGATGCTCGCCGCCATCAGGATAAATGCCAGCAACAGAACGACGCCGGGCACAGCCATGGCCTGCAATGTATTCGACCCCTTGATCGCCAGGATCATGCCGATGTTCGACCAGCTGAAATAATTCACGAATTGCGCGGCGAAGAACATCAGCACCAGATAGGTCGCCATGCCGGCCAGTGTGTCTTCCATATCCTTGATGATCAGGTCGCGGTTCTGGTAGCGCCCGGTGCAGATGCCGAAGCCAACACCGCACAGGGTGGCGGTGAGCGCGATCAGGGTGACGATGCCGCTGATGAACGGCGATTTGACGATGGAGCCGGTGGCCGGATCGCGCAGAATGCCGTGTTCCGGCACCAGCCCTGCCAGCACCAGCGCCACCATCACCAGCAGAATGATCAATGCGGTTTTCAGGCCACGGCTTTCTGCCGCTGAAAGTGCGTGCCCGCTGAACGTGTCCTGTGGTTCCCATTGCGGCAGTGACGGCAGCGTGATCCGGTGCGTGATCCAGGTGCACAGCAGCGTGATCAGCAAGGTGGAGGCAATGATGAACCAGTAATTCGCCAGCACGCTGACATCCTGATTTTTATCCACCAGATGCACGGCTTCGGTGGTGATGCCTGCCAGTACCGCATCGAGGGGGCTCACCAGCATATTGGCGGCATAGCCACCGGACACACCGGCGAACGCCGCCGCCATGCCTGCCAGCGGATGTTTGCCCGCTGAGGCAAAAAGCAGGCCGGCCAGGGGAATCAGCACCACATAACCGGCGTCGGCGGCGATGCTGCTCATCACGCCCGCGTACACCACGATCAGGGTGAGCACCACGCCGCGATGTTGCCCCACCAGCCGTTTCAGCATGGCGCCCAGCAAACCGGATCTTTCCGCCACACCCAACCCCAGCATCGCCACGAGCACCGTGCCCACCGGTGCGAACTGGGTGAAATTGGTGACGGTGTTCTGCAGGATGCGGTGCAGGCCATCCCGACTCAGCAGATTGACGGCGGCGATGGCCTCGTGGGTGACAGGATGGGTGGCGGAAAACCCTGCCACGCCCAGCAGCCAGGACAGCACCAGCACGATCAGGCACAGCCAGACAAACAGCAGGGTGGGGTGGGGCAGGCGATTGCCGAGGGTTTCGATGCGTTGCAGCCAGCGCGGCTGTGGCAATTCGCCCGCCATGTCACACGATCAGTTTGTCGCGGATACGTTTTGCGGCTTCTTCCAGCGAGTCCACCACCTTGTCCTTGTCGTAATTGCGGATCTTGTCGATGTCCACGAAGAGTGTGAATCCATCCATCTCGCATTCCAGGAAACTCTGGGTGGCGCCCAGTTCCTTGCGATGATCCACGATTTCGAAAATCGGTACAGTCTTGCTGAAGCCTTTCACGTTGATCTGGCCCCGGTCGCGGCACATGATCACGTCGCGCACCAGGTTGTAGGTGGCTTCGGAAATCAGGATCTCGCCCGGTTGTGCCACCGATTCCAGCCGGCTGGCCAGGTTCACTTCGCGGCCGATGATGGTGTAATCCATCCGTGTTTCCGCGCCGAAGTTGCCCACGGTGCAATAACCGGTGTTGATGCCCATGCGCACCTGCAACGGTTTGCTGATGCCTTCCTTGCGCCACTGCTGCCGCAGCAGTTTCATGCGCTTGCGCATTTCCAGCGCCATCGACACGCAGGCAATGGCGTCCTGCTTGTGGCCGCGCGACGCCGGGTCGCCGAAGAAAATCAGAATCGCATCGCCCACGAATTTGTCGATGGTGCCGCCGTATTTCAGCGCGATGCGTGACATCTCGGTGAAGTAGCTGTTGAGCAGATCGGTCAGCGCTTCCGGTTGCAATTCCTCGGAAATCTCGGCAAAGCCCTTGATGTCGGAAAAGAACACGGTGAGTTTCTTGCGCTGGGTCTGCAGCTTCACATCGGTCTGGCCGGAAAAGATCGAGCCCCACACTTGAGGCGGCAGATACTTGGACAGTTTGCGCGACAGGCTGGCGGCGTCCTTCTGCCGCTCGGTCAGCTCGTTCTGGATGCGGATCAGCGTATTGGCCTGCTTGAACGAGAAATAGCCCAGCACGCTGACATAAAAAGTGGACGACACCAGCGCTGTGACCAGCGTGGGCATGTTGGGCGCCGCAAACAGCAGGGTGGGCGGGCCCATCAGGATCAGGCTGGCAATGATGCCCAGCAACAGGCTGCACAGGCTTACCACCCAGCCGAACAGGCCGCCGATGGTGATAGTGCCGGCGCTGACCAGCAGGAACAGCATCAGGCAGAGCGTGGGATCGAAATCGAATACCACGAAGGCACCGCCGGTAATGATGGTGTCCACCAGGATCAGGATGGAATTGGTGGTGGACGGATTCCTCTTGCGTTGCCCGCCGGTCGCAAAGTGGGATGCCAGCGGATACCCGACCGCCATCAGCGGTGTCCACCACAGGCTGGTGGTCAGGCCGCCGGTCATCAGGGCCGCGACAATGGTAATGCCCGCCGCCAGATAGGCCAGCAAGCGAATGTAGTGGGGGGGCAGTTCCTTGTTGATCAGGCGTTGTGGCGTAATGTCCAGGAAAAACCTAATTGACATGCAACGTCTTCCAGAGCGTCGAAACCATTGGTTTCATGAGTTTCCTGCCAAATGGATATGTTCGGAACACTGCGTCTTTTACCTGTAAAAAACGGCAGGTTATTCAACAGTGTAAGCCGAACATCCCTGGGCTAACAACGGCATCCTGCGTGATTTTTTGTGGTTCGCGTTTTTGTGTTTTGGGTTCTGCGGCGCCCTCAGGCGGGGCGCCGGGACGATACCAGGGTTAGCGGCGTGGTCAGTTTGCCACGGATGCCGGCCTCCGGATACAGCAGTTGCAGGTATTCCTGCGCCGGCGTGCTGGCCGGCACGAACTTCAGAACCTGGCGCATGGCGTCTTCCAGATCGATGCGGTGGGCAGGGGACACCATCAGCGGGTCCAGCCCCTCGATCACCCGCAGCAGAACCGCTTCCACGCCGCCGTCGATGACCGGTAGCCAGCTGCCGCGGGCGTTGCCCAGCAGGTCGCTCAGCAGGCGGGGGCGGGGTGCGCGTATGCCAATGGTGGGAAGGTTGGTGATCAGGCCCACGTGGGATGCGACGCCGAAACTGTTCGACCCGGTGCGGCCGCGCCCGTCGCAGATGATGACATCCGGCACCCGTACCAGTTTGGCCAGGGCGGCCACCACGGCCGGCACCTTGCGAAAGGATGCCAGCCCTTCCACGGCCGGAAATGCGCTGGTGCGGATCGACACCTTGCGTTCCAGCAGCTGCAGCGATGGCAGCGACCGTATCGAAACCGACGCCTGTACGGTCGCCAGGTTGTGGTTTTCGTGGGTGCAGGCCATTTCTATCCGGCCCAGCAGGCGCGGATTGCGGCAGCGGCCCTCGGTCACAACCCAGGCGCTGAGGTTTTTCTGGATGGCACGGGCTTGCTCAACACTGACATTCCATGGATGTAGTTGATGCGTTTTCATGCAGAAATCCCGACAGGGCATGTGGTAGTTGGTTAAAGTATCGACAACATTTGGTAACAGAAGCGAGAAATAGATCATGTTTTGAACAAAACGGCGTCAAATTTTATACCGTCCGGCTGGAAGGAAGGAAACCAAGGATGAGCGGTTACTGGTTTGCGGGATTTGGATAAGCGCTTGTCTGGGCTATCATTTCGCTTCTGTTCACAACCTCTCCCAGCCCAGGTGCACCATGTCGGACGTCATTCACGCCATCCAGAACCGTATTTCGATCCCCCGCCTGATTGCCCCGGCCCCCGGCCCTGAGCAGCTGCGGACCCTGTTTTCGTGCGCCGTGCGGGCACCGGATCATGGTCGCATGCGGCCGTGGCGGTTTGTGGCGATGCAGGGGGAGGCCCTGGTCCGGCTGGGACTGGCGTTCGAACAGGCCGGACTGGCGGGTGACCCGGGCGCCGATGACAGCAAGCGGGCCCGCTGGCGGGACATGCCCCTGCGGGCGCCGATGGTGATTGCGGCGATTGCCCGTATCCGGCCCAATCCCAAGGTACCCGACTGGGAGCAGGTGGTGGCGGTGGCGACGGCCGTACAGAACATTCAGCTGGCGGCGCGGGAACTGGGTTTCGGCACCATGTGGCGCACCGGGGAGATGACGGTGGCCCCGGCGGTACTGGAACATCTGGAGATGGCGGCAACTGACCGGATTGTGGCATTCCTTTATATAGGAACGCCGGAAGGAGACGCCCGGGCACCGGAATTCCAGCCCCTGGATGAGTGCGCCGAATACCGTAGCTAGCGCCCGCAATTAACCCAGGCTGCAGGATTGAAATTTCC
>JBMOPR010000912.1:0-4698 GCA_049323075.1 Pseudomonadota bacterium | reverse complement strand
CAGCTCTGTCTTGATGGCACCGCTCTTGCCCCAGGCCGACACACCTTCAACAAACCAGCGCTGGTCGGTGGGATGCGGTTGCACCACGTCGAATTCAGCGAACGTCTTGCCGTCTTCGTGCACGATCAGGTTACCCAGCAGGCGGCCGTTGGGATCGCGCCACTCACCATACAGCGCCTCGCTGCCATCGTAAGGATCCCGACGCAGATTGGTGAAGCTGAACGGCTGTCTGACCGGGTCCAGCAGATCGGGCAGGCCGGTGTTGATCAGCTTGTCGCGCAATGCCGTCCACACTTCCTGCAGCAGCGGCGCGGAATCGGCGGCGCGCTGGGTCAGTGACGCGGAAGAAGTTTCTGTCATGTTGTGTCACCTTTATTCAGTGGCCGCTTTTTTTCAAAGGCGTGCTTGTTAAGGGCGAGTGAAATCACCAGAGATCCGCCGGCGCCAGCTTGTCAGCATAGGGTTCCCCGCCCAGCAGATGCTGCTCGATGATCGCCGGCACATCTGTCGGCTCCACCCAGCTGTACATCACCGAGCCCGGATACACCAGCACGTTGGCGCCCGCCTGGCAGGGACCCAGGCAACCGGTCTGTGTCAGTGCTATCCGGTTCTGCAGGTTGCGCTGGATCAGCGCCTGCGCGAACGCATTGAAAACGGCTTCGGCGTTTTTTGCGCCGCAGCTGCCCCGGGGATGGCCATCGGGACGACGCTGCATGCAGATGAAAACGTGATGATCGGGTTTGGCCATGGTCATAACCTCCGCGTCAGCCAGCCAGGGACTGGTGCGTATGACATTGCTTGGGACAGACGCGGGCGCAGGACATGCAGCCGATGCAATCCATCATGTTTTTCAGTGCCATGACCTTGAGTTCGTCGTCGTCATCCACATCGTCGCCCTCGACGACATCCGCCCGGTCCACCAGTTCGAATACGTCACGCGGGCACACCTTGTAGCAACGGCCACAGCCAATACATTTCGCGGCATCCAGTGCGGTCACGAATTCCGGCACCCACTCCGCACCGCCCCGCGTGCGTCCCACAATCACTACTTCCGCCATGGCTCCTCTCCTCACTCGTTCAAGGCAACCTTTTAAGCGCCGACCTGATCCAGTTTCGCCTTCGCTGCCGCCCAGGCTTCGCAGGCCGCCACGGTCTGCCGCGCCAGTTCCGGCAGATCGTTGTAGCCGGTCATCAGGCGGTCTTCCACCAGATCATGAATCTGCGATGCCCACTCGGTGGCAATGCGTTTTTTCTGGCTGACTTCCTTCTGCAGTGCTTTTACTTCATCGTCACTCATGGATATCTCTCGCTTTACAGTTCCGCCACGGTGCGGTGTTCGTTGATCAGGCCCACCGCCTTGCTCAGCAGCTTTTCGGATTCCTCCACCATTTTTTCCAGCGAGTCGAAGCCGAAGCGGTGCACGTCGCGCAGGGTTTTATCCAGCGCCACCAGTTTGCCCACCAGGATCAGCGCGCGGCCGAAACCTTCGTGGGTCAGGTTGATCACGGGCACCGCCAGCAGGCCGGTTTCGCGCTCCACCGTCTGGGCCAGAGCGTTGTAATAGGCTTTGACGCGGGAAATGGTGGTTTCGTCGGGATCGCCCACTACGGGGATCTGGCGGCGACGTTCCTTGGTGAGTACCAGCGGATCGAGCACCCGCGCATCGGTCCAGGTGTCGTAGGTGCCGTAGCTGTCCATGGCGCGCAGTTGCACCGCCATTTGTTTCACAAAGGGATGTTGCAGCGCGGCGGCGCCTTCGGAAATGACTTCTAACTGTGCTTCGCTCATGGTGTCCTCACCGAACTGTAGTGCCCTTTCGAGCGTGTATTGATTCAAAACGTGTATTGATTGTTGAAATATCTTGCGTCCGCGCGTATTAGTCGTTCCAGCCTTCCGCTTCCATGCTGTCGAAGCGGGACGGATCAACGCCCCTGTGACGCTGGATCGCCTTGGCCAGCCAGCTGGACGGACCTTCGCGCAATTCCGCCTGCAATGCCGCCAGCAGTTCCTCGATCAGCGCATCCTCCGGCACCTTCACCGGCTGCACTTCGATCGCCAGCAGCTGGCGCAGGGCCGAGGCGCCACAGGCGCGGCTGTACACGGCGATGCAGCCCTGCAGCAACGCGAGCTTGCTCACCAGTTTGTCTTCGTTGCCGTCCTGGTCCAGCGGGCCGAATTCACTCAGTGTCAGCAGCTGCACCCGCTCGGGATTGACGCCATAAATGGCAAATCCCTGGGCCGAGCCAAAATGCTGATCCACCACCTTGCCATCGCTGGTGGCGAAGGCCACCTTCAGCAACGTGGAATCGCTGTCGTCATCATCCAGTACGCGCAATTGCCGGGTAATTCGGGTCATGTCCAGTGCCTCGTGCGCGTTTCGCCCGCAGGCTTCTGCGCATAGATCGAGTAATAGGGTTGAATCTCGCGGTGGTGGGCCAGCATCAGATTGGCGATATCGAGCAGCGCCTGCTGGGTGCCGCGATAACCAAACCAGCACCGCTGAAAACCGCCCACCAGGTCATATTGTGGAAAGCCGATCCGCAACAACGGAATGCCCAACCTTTTCGCACTGTCGCCGGCGTGACTGTTACCAAATAGCAGATTGGCTTTCGTCTGCGCGGCGATTTTTTCCACGTCTTCCAGATCACCCACCTGCACACTGGCGACGGGCACGCTGGCCAGCGCCGCATTTTTGGCGGGCACCACTGCTGTCACCGTGCTGGCACCCATGCCGCGCAGCAACGCCTCGAATCCCATCAGCACATCCGGATCGGCCGCGATGGCAGCGCGCACATCCCCCAGCATGAAGTGGGTGTCGAGCATGGCATCCTGCAACTGGCGCCGGTGGCGAATCCATTTTTCCGGTACCGGCTTCGCGCTGATCTGCGCCAGCGTGGCGAACCAGCGGTCCACTTCGTCCAGGCCCTGCAAATGGCCGAAACGAAAATCCGGCACGGCGGTGCGCTGGTGCAGCAGATCGGCAGCGGCTGTCAGACTGGGGCCAATCATCAGGGTGGCAACACTCTCGCCCACTTCCGCCAGATCCTTCACCGACAGACCGCCCGTGGTCAGCGGATTGAACTGCGCGTCATCCAGATGACCATCCAGCGAACCGGACAGATCCGGAATCAGCACCGGACGCAGACCGAAACTTTCAATGCTCTCGCTGACAAATTCGATATCACCGGGCGTCAGGTTGGCGCCGCACAGTACATTCACCTGACGCTGACGCAACCCAACACGTTCCTGATTGGCGGGCACCAGTGTGTCGATGATGCCTTTCACCGCCAGCGCGAAGCCACTTTCAAAACTGCCGGCAAAATCCGGCGTGTTCACCGCCACAATCGCGGTGCTGGCGAACTCGGTGTACTCGGCGCGGAAATCGCTGACCGCGCGGCGGATATCGCAACCCTGGGTTTCCGCCAGGCCGGTGGTCACCAGTCCGATGATGGCCGGATTCTGCTTTTCGCAAATCACCCGCAACGCTTCGACGATATTGCCGTCTGCCCCCATCACCGAACTGACCTGGTCCATGGCAGTGGTCTGCAAGGGAACCGGTTCGCGGAAGTGGCGCACGAAAAACACCTTGGCAAACGCGGTGCATCCCTGCGAGCCGTGCATCAGTGGCATCGCCTTGCGAATGCCGAGAAACGCCAGTGCGGCTCCCGTGGTCTGGCTGGACTTGAGCGGGCTGACCGACAGCGCCTTTTTCCGGTTGATCAACTCAGCCATGATTCCTCTCCTCAACCACTGGCCGCCGCAACCTGCGGCGCCACTGCCGGTGTCGCTGCCGCAGCAGGTTCGATCTGCGCTTTTTCATAACCTGCCCTCTCCTGAATAATTTCCCAGGGCGCCTTGCGCCGTACCGCTTCCCACACCGGGCTTTCCAATGTCAGGCACAGCTGCCGTACCAGCTCCAGCATGCCGTCGTAACCGGCATAGCCGAATTCACGTTCCTGGTTGATGTCGAGAAACGGAATGCGCGCCTTCAGTGCCGTGTACATGTTGCGACCGCCGGCGATCAGGATATCGGCCCTGTATTCCTCCACGGTTTTCAGCAGCACGCGGGGATTGCCTTCATCCAGCATTTTCACGTCATCGCCCATCAGTTCGCGGATGCGGGCCTTGTCTTCCTCGGTGGATTTCTTGGTGCCGGTGGCCACGACCTTCATGCCCAGATCCTGCAGCGCGGAAATCACCGACCAGGATTTCACGCCCCCGGTGTACAGCAGCACGCGCTTGCCTTCCAGCCGCGCACGCCAGGGTGCCAGCTCGGCGCGGATGCGCTTTTCCTCGCGTTCGATCAGCGCTTCGGTACGCGCTGTAAGATCAGGATCATTGATCAGGCGGGCAAAATCCCGCAGCGACTGCGAGGTGTCGGTAATGCCGTAAAAGCTGCCTTCAAACCAGGGTGTGCCGTAACGCTCCTGCAGCTTGCGGGCAACGTTGAGCATGGCCTTGGAGCACACCATCATGTTCACTTCGGCGCGGTGCATGGATTGCACTTCGCGAAAGCGCGCATCACCGGAGAGCGTGCACAGCACGCGCAAACCCAGTTCATCCAGCAGCGGAAGCACGTACCAGAATTCGCCGGCAATGTTGTATTCACCCACCAGATTGACATCGTGCACACGGATGCCGGGGCGTACACTGGATTCTGGCAGCGGATCAGGCTCACGGGTGCCTACCACGTATTTC
>JBMOPR010000911.1:0-4721 GCA_049323075.1 Pseudomonadota bacterium | reverse complement strand
GCTCGGCGCCCTGTACTGCCCGGGGCGAGGAGCGGGTGTAGATGTCCTGGTCCACCAGATACAGCTGGTCGTGTTTCACGGCATCGATGCTGGTCCAGCTCGCCCACTTCGCTTTCCAGTCCTCGATCTTGCGTTCGCCGTGATGGTCGCCGGTGAGCATTACCTGCGGGTTGCGGGTGACGATGGCTTCCACCGACACCACCGGCGACGGATGTTCCTGGTCGGAAAAGATATTGCGGCCGCCGCAGAGGGCGAACATGTCGCGGCTGAAGTGGCCGCCGCCCAGGGTGTAAAGCGGTTCTTCCCACACCTGATAAAACACGGTCAGCACCGGCTTTTGCGCGTTGTCGGCCTTGAGCTGTGCCAGTTTCTGTTCGAAGGTGTCGGCGGCGGTATTGGCGACGGTTTCGGTGCCCGCCAGGATGCCGAACTGGCGGATATTGCGGGCAATCGAGATCAGGTCTTTCGGTTCGCTTAAATACACCGGCAGCTGCAGGGTTTTCAGTTTCTCCAGGGCGTCGCTGCTGTTGCCGGTCTGCCAGCCGATGATCAGGTCCGGTTGCAGCGCCAGTATCTGCTCGAAGTTCACTTCGTTGTAACTGCCTACCAGCGGGATCTTCTTTGCGGCTTCGGGGAAGTCGCTGTACGACACCGTGCCCACCAGCCGGTCGCCGGCACCGGCGGCAAACAGTGCCTCGGTGATGTGCGGCGCCAGCGACACGATGCGCACTGCCGGCCTGGGCAGGGTGAGGGTGGTGCCGGCGTCATCCTGCAGCGTCAGTGCAAAGCCGGGGTGACTGGTGACGGCCAGCGTGAGCAGCGCCGCCAGATGTGATACTCGCCGGAACATGCGTTCAAACCGATTCACTGGCGGCGTCCTGTTTGGCGGCGTGGTTGGCCGGTTGCGGTTTGCCACTGGCGCGTGTTGTGCCCTTGCCGAGTTCCGGGTGGATGAATTTGCGCAACAGCATCAGCATGGCAGGGAGGAAGAAAGCGTCGAAAAACAGCGCAATGACGATAGTGGCCGACACCATGATGCCCAGCGTGGAATTCACCTTGAAATCGGAAAAGGCGAGGATGCCAAATCCGGTGGCGAGCACAACTGTGGTGGTGACCACCGCTGCGCCCACATGTTCGAATGCAAAGTAGATACCCTGCTCCACACTGCCGGTGTCCTTGTAGCCGCGCAGGTATTTCGCCAGGAAGTGGATTGTGTCGTCCACCACGATGCCCAGCGTGATGCTGAACACCACCGCCACGGCCAGATTCACTTCACCGATCAGCACGCCCCAGATGCCCAGCATCATGGCGGCGGGGAACGCATTGGGCAGCAGGCTCAGGATGCCCAGCTTCCATGAGCCCAGCGCGAACACCAGGCTGAGCGAGATCAGTATGGTGGCGATGATGGTGCCATTGATCATGCTTTTGATGTTGCGCTGACCGATGGTGGCAAACATGATTGACGGGCTGGCACCCGGTGTCACCAGCTCCGGGGCATTCTGCCGCAGCCAGCCTTGCGCCCGTTCTTCCAGGGCCAGAAGTTCTTTTGCCCGCACGCCCTTGATGCTCACACTCACCCGCAGTGCCGATTTGTTCACACTGATCTGGTTGTTGAGGTCCATGCCGAAGGGTAACGACATCTCAAACAGCAGCTGGTATTGCGAGGCCAGCTCCCGCGATTCCGGCAACTGATACCAGGCAGGATCGTCACCGTGCATGTTCTGGTTCAGGCGTTTCAGCGTGTCGGTGAAGGTAAAAACGTGGGTGACTTCCGGTTGCTGCCGATACCATTGCGCGAACGCATCCACCTGCTTCAGGAAGGCCACATCGCTGATGCCGTTTTCTTCCTTGCTGTCCAGCGCGTACTCGATCAGGTTGAGGCCATTGAGGTTGGCTTCGGCAAAATCCGAGCCCTGGCGCACTTCAATGTTTTTGCTGAAATAGCCGAAGTTGTCGTCGTTGAGATCGTTGTCGCCGATGAAAATAAAAGTGAAGAGCCCCAGGCCGATGGCACCAAAAAACAGCTTGCGCGGATGCCGGATGGTGAAGCCACCAAGACGATGAAACAGTGCCGTGCGTTCGGTGTCGATGGACGGTGTGGCGCGGCTGAACCAGATCGCCAGTTGCGGCAGCAGCGTGAGTGAAAACAGCCAGGTGAAGAACACACCGATCGCGGAAATGGTGCCGAAGGTCTGGAACGGCGGCGAATCGCTGCTGTTCATGCTGAGGAATCCGATCATGGTGGTGAAACTGGTGAGGAACACCGGCATGAAATTCACATCGAGCGCGTCGGTCATGGCGGTGACCTTGTCCATGCCCTTGCGCCGTCCTGTCAGGTAATGCGACAGCAGGTGCACGCAGTCCGCCACCGCCAGCGTCATGATGATGATCGGTGCCACGCTGTTGATATTGTTGAGCTGGATGCCCACCAGTCCGGTCAGCCCGATGGTGATGGCCACGCCGGTGATGATGACGCTCAGGGTAATCAACGTGCTGGCCACGGAGCGCAGCATCAGGCCCACCATCACCAGGATCAGCAGGAACATGATGGGCATCAGGGTTTCGCCGTCGCTGCGGGCCACTTCGTCGAATGCATGATTCAGCGGTGTGACGCCCGTGATGTAGGCATTGAACTGCGGATATTTCGCCAGGAATTCATCCCGCAGGGCCCGGCTTTCTTCCATCACCCGTGCAGTTGCAGCCGTCTGTTCGTCCGGCAGGCCCAGTTCGATGTTCACGGCCGACACGTGCCCGCTGGTGGACACCAGCCGGTGCACCAGCAGGGGTTCCTTCAGCGCCTGTTCCTTGCGGCGTGAAATTTCCGCCGGGTCCATGTCGTGCGCATCGCTGAACATGTCTTCAACATACAGGTCGTCACCGTCGACATAGGTATGCTGGAAATTTGTGAGGGAATCCACGCGCTGGGAATGGGGCAATTGCCAGGCCTGCTCTGTCAGCCATTCCACCGCTGCGAGGTTGTCAGGCGTGAAGCTGTCGCGATTTTTGGGTTCCAGCACCAGCAGGATGTTGTCAGACCGCGAGAAGGTGGCCTGGATGGTTTCATTGGCCACCAGTTGCGGGTTGTCCTTTTCGAAAAAGACGCGGTAGTCGGAGGAATAGCTCAGCAGACTGTAGCCATACAGGCTGACGGCCAGGGCCAGCAGGCTGGCGATGAACAGGGGCAGGCGTTTTTGTACCAGCCAGACAGCAATGGGTGAATACATAAGGGCGTCCTTACTTCGTTGTTTCCATGTGATTGAGCAGGCGGGTAAACGTTTGCCGGTAATCGAATTCGGTGCTGAGGGGGCGCCAGCCATAACCGTCCAGCAACAGGTTCAGCTGATTGACCATGATAGCCGGGACAGAAGGCAGCTGCAGCGCATCGATCATGTCGCTGGCCGGTGCCAGTGCCAGCAGGCCGAAGGCCATGGCCCAGAGCCCGAAACAGGCTTCGTCCAGGCTGGTCGCCGGGGGCAGTGTCAGATCGCCGGCGGCGATGGCGGCGCCCATCACGGATCGCATCACGTCATGCGTGCCCTGGTCGGCGGCGATCATGGCTTCCACCCGCTTTTCCGACGCTTTCTGGCGGACATTGTTGGTACGCACGGCAATGAGGATGTCGAATTCCTCGGGAAAGCGGCTGGTGAACTGCAGGTAAGCGGTGCCGAGCGCCATCATTCGCTCCCGTGAGTTGCCGGGGAAGGTCAGTGCCTTGCTGAAGGCTTCCCCCAGGTGGACCAGGCTTTCGTGGCTGAGGGCGCAGAGGATGTCTTCCTTGCAGGTGAAATGCTTGTAGACGGTGCCCTTGGCATATTCGGTATTGCTGGCGATGCGGTCGATGGTGAACGCCGCCACGCCATCGCTGCGCAGGATCTGGCGGGCGGCGTCGAGGAACAGCTGTTCGCGCTGCAGGAATTCCCGCTGGCGTCGGGTCAGGGTATTCATGCAGCGCTCTTGTGAGTAGGCATGCGTGTGATTGTCCGTCAAAACGTGACGATGCGTCACATTTTGCATCTGGCGGTGCCGTTGTCAATCAGGCATGCTGTGATTGTTGACCCGATTCACCTGCATCCACTGGCTAACCACATGGAAAGCAAACCAATTCTGGAGCGTCTTCATCCGGCCCTGATTCCGTCCCTGGCGGTGTTGCCGGAACACCTGCCGGTAGTGCTGCTGACGCGGCATTCCATCCGGGAGGAGCCTGCCAACCGCTTTGCCACCTATGAAGTCCCGCTGACCCCGGAAGGCGTGGCGCTGGCGCACGCGCTGGGTGAGCGCTTGCCGCGACCGGTGTCGCGACTGTATTCCAGCCCGGTGGGACGCTGTGTTGCCACGGCCCAGGCCATTGCTGAGGGCGCCGGCGTGCAGTTGCCGGTGGAAACCCGCTCCACGCTGGTGGAGCCCGGCAGTTATGTGCAGGACATCGCGCAGGTGGGTGGCCTGTTCTTCAAGCTGGGGCCGCTGGGTTTTGCCAACAAGCACTTGCGCAACGAGGTGCGCGGCGTACTGTCGCCACAGCAGGGTGCGCTGCAGATGCTGCAGCACCTGCAGCAGAGCCTGGGTGAACCGGGCAGTCTGTCGGTGCATGTCACCCATGACACCATTCTGGCGTCCTTCATCTATTTTCTGCGCGGCCAGCGGGAGCTGGACCAGAGCCACTGGCCCTGGATGATGGAAGGCGCCTTTCTCTGGTTCGACGACGACGTGGCCCACTGGCTGTG
>JBMOPR010000910.1:0-4723 GCA_049323075.1 Pseudomonadota bacterium | reverse complement strand
CCAGATCGATCAGGGTGTTTTCGCAGGACTGGTGCGCCTCGCGAAAATCCAGAAAGAAATCCTCCATCAAGTCCCGGCTGAATTCGTCGTCCTGTCTGGCGCCGCTCATGGTCTTTCTCCCGCACTTGCCGTCGATTCTTTCAGTATAGTGGTCGCCTGCCGCAGGGGCGCCCCGGCCCATACTGCTAAAAGCCGGGCAACCCGTTATAATGTTGCCCTTTTTCCGGCCCGGTCCCCGGTGCCGGTTCCACCCGTCATTGGCCTTGCCCGGCTACTCCTGATGCGCAGGCCGGCCAAAGCCGCGTTTTTTCAATGGTTTGAGCACGAGAGTTGGAGGCTTTACCACCATGCCGATCTATGAGTATGAGTGTCAGTCCTGTGGCCATCATCTGGAAGTCATCCAGAAAATCAGTGATGCCCCCCGCACCGATTGTCCGCAGTGCCAGAAGCCGGCCCTGAAAAAATGCATCTCGGCCCCCGGTTTCCGGCTGGCGGGTGGCGGGTGGTACGAAACCGACTTCAAGACGGGCAGCAAGAAGAATCTGGTGGAGAAGGACAGCGGTGCCGGCAAGTCCGGCAGCGATACCGCGAAGCCGAGCGCCGCTGGCGCGTGAACACCCGTAAAAGACACTTCATATAAAGACATAGGTATTTTCATCATGCGAAGCCATTATTGTGGCCACTTGAACGAATCCCACATCGACCAGACCGTAACCCTGTGCGGCTGGGTACACCGTCGCCGGGATCACGGCGGGGTGATATTCCTGGATCTGCGTGACCGGGAAGGCATTGCCCAGGTGGTGATTGATCCGGATACCGCTGAAGCCTTTGCCCTGGCGGAAAAGGTGCGCAGCGAATTCGTTCTGAAGGTGACGGGCCGCGTACGCGCCCGCCCTGCCGGCACGCAGAACACCGACATGCCCACCGGCATGATCGAGGTGCTGGGCAAGCAGCTGGAAATCCTGAACACCTCGGAAACCCCTCCGTTCCAGCTGGACGAGCACTCCTACGTAGGCGAGGAAATTCGCCTCAAGTACCGCTATCTGGATCTGCGCCGGCCTGAAATGCTGGAGCGTCTGCAGTTCCGCTCCAGAGTCACCACCGCGATCCGCAATTACCTGGACCAACAGGGTTTCCGCGACGTGGAAACCCCGATCCTCACCCGTGCCACGCCGGAAGGTGCCCGCGATTATCTGGTGCCAAGCCGTACGCACCAGGGCAGCTTCTTCGCGCTGCCGCAATCACCCCAGCTGTTCAAGCAGCTGCTGATGGTGGCGGGCATGGACAAGTATTACCAGATCGCGAAGTGCTTCCGCGACGAAGACCTGCGCGCCGACCGCCAGCCTGAATTCACCCAGATCGATATCGAAGCTTCCTTTATTAATGAGGAAGACATCATGGGCGTGGCCGAAGGCATGGCGCGCAAGCTGTTCAAGGATCTGCTGGGTATCGAGTTCGGCCCGTTCCCGCGCATGCCGTACTCGGAAGCCATGTCCCGTTTCGGCAGCGACAAGCCCGACCTGCGCATTCCGCTGGAGCTGGTGGACGTGGGCGATCTGATGAAACAGGTGGATTTCAAGGTGTTCAGCGGCCCGGCCCATGATCCGAAAGGCCGAGTGGTAGCGCTGAAAGTGCCCGGTGGCACCACCATCAGCCGCAAGGAAATCGACGACTACACCAAATTCATCTCCATTTATGGCGCGAAGGGTCTGGCCTGGATCAAGGTCAACGAGCTGGCGAAAGGTATCGACGGCCTGCAATCGCCCATCGTGAAGAACATGACCAATATCGTCATGGAGATGATGCAGCGCCTGGAAGTGAAGGACGGCGACATCATTTTCTTTGGCGCCGACAAGGCCAAAGTGGTGAACGAGTCCATGGGCGCACTGCGCATCAAGCTCGGCCACGACCTGAAATTGCTCACCCGCGAGTGGGCGCCGCTGTGGGTGGTGGATTTCCCCATGTTCGAGGAAACCGACAACGGCGGCTGGACTCCATGCCACCATCCGTTCACCGCGCCGTCCTGCCCGGTGGAAATGCTGGAATCCGATCCAGGTGCCGCCCTGTCCCGCGCCTATGACATGGTGCTGAACGGTACCGAGCTGGGTGGCGGTTCCATCCGTATCCACCGTCCTGAAATGCAGAAGGCCGTGTTCCGCGCCCTGAAAATCTCCGACGACGAAGCCAACGAGAAATTCGGTTTCCTGCTGGACGCGCTGAAATTCGGTTGCCCGCCGCACGGTGGTCTGGCCTTCGGTCTGGACCGCCTGATCATGCTGATGACGGGTGCTTCATCCATCCGCGACGTGATTGCATTCCCCAAAACGCAAACTGCTGCCTGTGTAATGACAGCTGCGCCGTCGCCGGTGGACCCGAAACAGTTGCGGGAAGTGGGTATCCGCCTGCGGGAAGAAACCAAACCCAAGGAGTAATCCGATGGCGGGCCATTCCAAATGGGCCAACACGCGCCACCGCAAGGCGGCGCAGGACGCCAAACGCAGCAAGATCTTCACCAAGTTCATCCGCGAAATCACCGTCGCCGCCCGTACCGGCGGCGGTGTCATCGACGACAATCCCCGCCTGCGGCTGGTGGTGGACAAGGCCCTCACCGCCAACATGTCCCGCGACATCATCGAACGCGCCATCAAGCGTGGCGTGGGTGAAGACGATGCCGCGCAGATGGAAGAACTCCGCTACGAAGGTTACGGCATCGGTGGCGTTGCCGTTCTGGTCGAGGTGATGACCGACAACCGCAACCGCTCGGCCAGCGATGTGCGCCACGCCTTCAGCAAATGCGGTGGCCATCTGGGCACCGATGGCTCTGTCGCCTACCTGTTCAGCAAGCGCGGTGAAATATTCCTGGAAGCCGGCACCGACGAAAACCGGGTAATAGAGGTGGCGCTGGAGGCGGGGGCGGACGACATTCTCACCCAGTCAGATGGCAGCATCGACGTCATCACTCCCTGGGAAACCCTCGGCAAAATCCGCATGGCGCTCGAATCGGCTGGTATTGTGGTGGCTCATGCTGACATCTGCATGGCGCCCTCGCTGCAGGTGGAGATGGATGAAGACACCGCGGCCCGTAATCTCAAGCTGATCGACATGCTGGAGGATCTGGACGATGTGCAGGCCGTCTTCACCAACGCCCACTTCACGGCGGAGCTGATGGAAAAAATCGGCGGCGGTTGAAGCCGGAATTTCTGCAGCGACAAAACCCTACCCAATAAAAAGCCCTGTCAGCGATTGCTGGCAGGGCTTTCTTTATATCGCAGGCGGTATCAGGAACGCGGGGCGGTTGCCGGATACTGGGTGGTGGCCGGATATTGCGAAGCCGGCTGATAGTTCGGGGCAGCGGCCGCAGCAGAGGCGGGGGGCTGATCCAGCACCAGGCGGCCATCCTTCACCGGAATCTCGGTGCCCGGATCGTATGCCATGCGCACTACGTCTTCCCGCTCCTTCAGGCGGTAGGTGACGTCATAGCCCACTACATCCTCGCGTGATTCGTAGGTGGTCTTGCAGCGCTGCTCGGTGGTGGTGTAGGTGTCGCTTTTCTGCATGTTGTTCTGCACCCGGTCGCCGGCATAGCCGCCGGCCACGGCGCCGACCACTGTCGCCGCTTTCTTGCCATTGCCGCCGCCCACCTGATGGCCGAGCGCACCGCCAATCACTGCGCCAATCGCCTTGCCGGCTATCCTGTGCTGGTCTTGTACTGGCCGCTGGCGGGTCACGGTTACGTCACGGCATTCTTCATGGGGAATCTGGGTGGTCTGGGTGACCGGTACTGCGCGCAGAACAACGGCATGATCCGGCTCCTTCAGCAACTGGTAGCCCGAAATCGCGCCGCCTGCGGTTGCCACACCCACGCCCAACAGGGTACCTGCGATCATAGATTTGTTCATGGTCAACACTGCTCCTGATTGTTGATGGTCTTGAAAGTCTTGAAGCTACTGTCTGGTACTGGAATAAACGTCGGCAGTTTAAACATTTTCAGGCTGAATGAACCCTGAATGTATGCAGGATGTGAAGAGGATCTCGAAGCAGTGACAGTCCGGTGCGGTCATGTGGGGCACGCATTGGTGCAAGCGTGCCAACTTGGCCCGGTTTTGCGTCCGGCAGAGTGTCCACTTTGCGCCGGTACTATTTCATAACGCCAAAAATAGTGCATACGTAGACTGTGCCCATTGATAACGCAGCCATGATGGCGCGAGCACCAGGGGCACTGACATGAAAACACTTAACGCAATCGTATTCGGACTTATCGCTGCTCTGGCCGGCACGCTGATTGTATTCGCCCGTTCGGCGGATCTGCTGCCCATGCTGGCGGATCACTCCGTAATCGTCATCATGGCCATCGGCATACTCGGACTCGTCGGTGCTCGCGAGAAAACGCCTAACCCCCAGGCGTAAAACCTGGCGGCACCTTCGGGTGCCGCTTTTTTTGCCCCCGCCCGAAATCCCACCTACAGCCTTATGAAATTAGCTCAGAAATAAAGTGACAGCTGCGCTTGCGCTGCTAGACTAGCTTCCAAATCAAACAGTTGGAATGGAACAGGCATGGCGATCGTGCTCGGCATCGATCCAGGCTCGCGCATCACCGGCTACGGCGTCATCAGTGCCGAAGGCTCCCGGCTCCACTACATCGACAGCGGCTGCATCCGCACTGAATCCGCCACCGATCTCAGCGAAAAGCTCGACATGATTTTTCGAGGCATCGACGAGATAA
>JBMOPR010000909.1:0-4724 GCA_049323075.1 Pseudomonadota bacterium | reverse complement strand
CCATCAGCGCACCCGCCAAAGCCATCAGGGTCATCAGGACCCACAACTGCGTCATTTCGATTCCTCTTGCTTGGCGCCGGTTTCCGACTGTTCGAGTTGCCGTAACAATGCCTGCACCCGGGCTTCCTGTTCAGGCGTGACCTGCACGGGTGCTGGTTGCTGGCGGAATTTGCGCGCCAGGATGATCAGTGCCGCCAGCAGCGCCAGCGCAAACGGTCCGAACCACAAAAACCAAGTCAGAGGACGCACCGGCGGACGGTAGGTAATGAAGTCACCGAAACGCTCCACCATGTGATCGGTAATCTCGGCATTGGATTTGCCTTCATTGATCAGGCGAAACACCCGGTCCTTGATGTCCTTGGACAGACCGGCGTTGGAGTCCGCAACGTTCTGGTTCTGGCATTTGGGGCAACGCAGTTCTTCCACCAGCACGCGGAAACGCTGCTCATCTTCCGGCGTTCTGAATTCATAGGCATCGATGGTGGCCAGCGCCAAACCACCCAGCATCATCAACCAGAGCGCAGCCACCAGCAGAAGCATTCGTTTCATGTTCATGCGCCACCCTTCTGGCTATCATCCGCAGCGGCGGGACCAGGATGTGTGCCGCCCATTTCCTGCCATTTCGGCCACAGCAGCGTGCGCCACACATCCTCGGTAATTACGCCGACGTGGCGGTAACGGATCTTGCCAGCCGCATCGATCAGGTAGGATTCCGGCGCGCCATACACGCCCAGGTCCAGACCGAAATCCCCTTTCACATCGGCGATATTCAGTTCAAACGGATTGCCATTGATCTCCAGGTACCGACGGGCCGCCTGCGGTTCGTCCTTGTAGTTCAGCCCCACCATGCGGATGCCTTCCCGCGACAACGCCACCAGCACCGGGTGCTCCACGATGCAGGACGGGCACCAGGTGGCCCACACGTTCAGCAGCAAGGGACCCTTGATCTCGCCCGCCGTGACCGTACGTGACGGGTCCTCCAGCGTGGGCAGCTGAAATGCCGGCAGCGGCTGGTCAATGCGGGTGGACGGCAGGATCGAGGGATCGGAGCCGATTGCGCGCCCGAAGAAATACACCAGCAAGGCAAAGCCGATCAGCGGCAACGAAAACAGCAGCCATTTATTCACGGACATCAGGCTTTTCCTCCCGCCAGGGACGAAACCGCGCCGGCAACACGGCTTTTGATCTGCAAGCGGTAGCGGCGATCACTCAGGGCAATGAATCCACCCAGCGCCATGATCACGCCTCCGCCCCACACCCAGCGCATATAAGGCTTGTAGTAAACGCGCACCGCCCAGCTGCCGTCCTGCAGCGGCTCGCCCAGAGCGACATACAGATCGCGGGTGAATCCAGGATCAATGGCCGCTTCCGTCATCACGTCACGACGCACAAAATAGCGGCGTTTTTCCGGACGCAGGGTGGCAATCTGCTCGTCGCCATGCAACACCTTCACCACGCCTTCGGTGGACTGGAAATTGGGCCCCCGGACGTCGCGCACGCCGTCAAACACAAATACGTAGGGGCCAATATTGACCCGGTCTCCCGCCGCCATGCGCACATCGCGCTCCACATCGAACGTCGAGGTCATGGTGATGCCAGCCACGGTCACTGCGATACCCAGGTGCGCGATCACCATGCCCCAGTAACTGAGGGAAAGGCGGCGCACCCCGGCCATGAATCCGGCTTTCGCCGTACGGATTTTCCGCAGCAGTTCCGACAGCGTGATCCACCACACCCACACGCATACCGACAATGCCAGAAACGCAATCCAGTCCCAGCCCGCATCAAACAGCCAGAGCGCAAGCGCACCCAACAACAGTGCAAGCACCAGCGCCTGCAGCAGCGTGCGCTTGAGCAGAGCCATCTGATGCCGCTTCCAGTTCACCAGCGGCCCGATGCCCGTGAACACCAGCAGCAACAGCGAAACCGGTACGAACACTGTGTTGAAATAGGGCGGGCCAATGGAAATCTTGCCCCAGCCCAGCACGTCGAACAGGATCGGATACAGGGTTCCCACCAGCACCAGCCCCGTCGCACAGATCAGAATGACGTTGTTGAACAGCAAAAACATTTCGCGGGAATACAGATCGAAACGGCTCTCGCTTTTCAGCGCCTGCGCCCGCAACAGGAACAGCAGGAGGGAGCCGCCCACCATCAATACCAGGAAGACCAGCACGAAATAGCCGCGCTCCGGATCGGCAGCAAACGCATGCACCGATGTCAGTACGCCGGAGCGCACCAGGAAGGTTCCCAGCAAACTGAGGGAAAAAGCCAGAATTGCCAGCAACACCGTCCAGGCCTTGAACACGCCACGTTTTTCCGTCACTGCCAGGGAATGCATCAACGCCGTGCCCGCCAGCCAGGGCATGAAGGACGCATTTTCCACCGGATCCCAGAACCACCAGCCGCCCCAACCCAGTTCGTAATACGCCCACCAGCTGCCCAGCGCGATACCGATGGTGAGAAAACACCAGGCCACCGTGGTCCAGGGCCGCGACCAGCGGGCCCAGGCACTGTCCAGCCGCCCGCCCAGCAGACCGGCAATCGCAAAGGCAAACGCCACGGAAAAACCCACGTAGCCCATATACAGCATCGGCGGGTGCACAATCAGGCCAAAATCCTGCAGCAGCGGATTCAGATCGCCGCCGTCCGGCGGAAAGTCCGGCAGCGCACGGTCAAATGGATTCGACGTAAATAAAAGGAAGGAAGTAAAACCGATGGCCACCAGACCCATCACACCGAGAACGCGCGCCGCCACCACGCCCGGCAGATGGCGACTCCAGAAAGCCACCGCAGCAGTCCACCCGCCGAGCACCAGCGCCCACAGCAACAGCGAACCCTCATGACCACCCCACACCGCTGAAATCTTGTATCCCAGTGGCAGCAGCGTATTCGAATTCTGCGCTACATAGGCGACGGTAAAATCATTTCCCACAAAACTCGCCGCCAGACATATAAAGGCAAAAAGAAGAAAACCAAACTGTCCATACGCAGCCGGGCGGGCCACCGCCATCCAGCGCCCATTCATTGCTGCTGCACCCGCCAGTGGCACCACCGCCTGCACCACCGCCATTACCATCGCCATTACGATGGCGAAATGTCCGATTTCAGGTATCACCTTGCTTGCTCCCGCCGGCCCTTTTGGCCGTCATAAAAACGCCGCTAACCATACCACAGGCCACTGTTTCAGGCACCCGACCCTGGCACAGCCTATTCTGATTCGCTTTTGCCGCTAAGACTCTGACTTTCCGTAACGGAAACGTATTTTTACGTTTACGGCTGTCGCTTCCTGCCAGTAGAACAGCTACCATGTGGCCTGCGAGAAAGGAATCCTGAACGCGCAGGTGAGTTGTCATTTCTGCCCATCGCACCCAGCAGTGGTCGCCATGCCGGCCCGACAACCGGGAAACAAGAACAAACCACCCCCGCCACCTGTAACAATCATTCATCCACAAAGCATCGACACTTCATGAGTCAGAAAAACGCTTACACCCTGCAAGAACTGCTGGACTGCGGCCACGGCAAAATGTTCGGCCCCGGCAATGCCCGTCTCCCCCTTCCCAACATGCTCATGATGGATCGCATCACCACCATCAATGCCGATGGCGGCGAGCACGGCAAGGGCCACATCATCGCCGAATTGGACATCAAGCCGGACCTCTGGTTCTTTGGTTGTCATTTCGAGGAAGATCCGGTGATGCCGGGTTGCCTCGGTCTGGATGCCATGTGGCAGCTGATCGGATTCTTCCTGGGCTGGAAAGGCAACAAGGGCCGCGGTCGCGCCCTCGGTGCCGGCGAAGTCAAATTCTTCGGCCAGGTACTGCCTACCGCCAAGGTGGTGCGCTATGAAATCCAGATGAAGCGTGTGATTGAACGCAAGCTGGTGATGGGTATCGGCGATGCGTCCCTGAGTGTGGACGGCCGCGAAATCTATACCGCGAAAGATCTGCGCGTCGGCCTGTTCACCTCGACCGACAGCTTCTGATCCCGGCAATCAACACAATAACCATAACAAACACGTCATTCGCAAAAGGTATTCGCCATGAAACGCATTGTGGTAACTGGGATGGGCATCGTTTCCTGCCTCGGCAACGACAAGGCAACGGTCACTGCCTCGCTCAGGAACGGCACCTCGGGCATCCGCTTCAAGGAGTCGTACAAGGAAATGGGCTTGCGCAGCCATGTGGCCGGCCAGGTCCAGATCAACGTCGAAGACTACATCGACCGCAAACCCCTGCGTTTCATGGGTGATGCCGCTGCCTATGCCTACATCGCGATGCAACAGGCGATCAAGGATTCCGGCCTGACCGACAACGAAGTTTCCAATATCCGTACCGGCATCGTCGCCGGTTCCGGTGGCGGCAGCTCCGACAACCAGGTGCAGGCCGCCGACATCCTGCGGGAAAAAGGCGTCAAGCGCATTGGGCCCTACATGGTGCCACGCGTCATGACCAGCACCGTGTCCGCCTGTCTGGCCACACCGTTCAAGATCAAGGGTGTGAACTACTCGATCACCTCTGCCTGCGCCACCAGCGCTCACTGCATTGGCCACGCGGCAGAACTGATCCAGCTCGGCAAACAGGACATCGTATTTGCCGGTGGCGGCGAGGAAGAACACTGGGCCCTGACCATGATGTTCGATGCCATGGGCGCCCTGTCCACCAAATACAACGACGCCCCTTCCACTGCGTCCCGCGCGTTTGACGTTTCCCGTGACGGCTTTG
>JBMOPR010000908.1:0-4724 GCA_049323075.1 Pseudomonadota bacterium | reverse complement strand
GGCGGCCTCGACGGCCAGCCCGAAGCCAAGGCTCTGTTCTGCCAGATGCTGGGCGTGAAGCCCGAAGAGACACTGATCGGCGGCAATGCCAGCCTCACCCTGATGTTCCAGACCCTGAACTACGCCCACAATTTCGGCGTGCGCGGTGCAGGCTCGGCGTGGAATAAAGAGGGCAAGATCAAGTTCCTGTGCCCGGTGCCCGGTTATGACCGCCACTTCGGCATCTGCGAGGAACTGGGCATCGAGATGATCCCGGTGGCGATGGACGACAACGGCCCCGACATGGATCAGGTGGAAGCGCTGGTGAAGGCGGACAAGCTGATCAAAGGCATCTGGTGCGTGCCGCGTTTCTCCAATCCGTCCGGCATCGTATACAGCGATCAGGTGGTGGAGCGTATTGCGAAACTGGCCAAAATTGCCGGCCCGAATTTCCGCATCATGTGGGACAACGCGTATTGCATCCACGCCTTCCACGACGACGCGCAGCCGCTGGCCAATGTGATGGATCTGGCGCGCAAGCATGGCACCGAGGATTCCCTGCTGATTTTTGGTTCCACCTCGAAGATCACCTTTGCCGGCGCCGGTCTGGCGTTCATGGGGGCATCGGTGGAGAACCTGAAGCATTTCAAGAAACACCTGGGCATCATCACCATCGGCCCGGACAAAGTGAACCAGCTGCGCCATGTGAAGTTCTTCGGTGATCATGCCGGTTTGCTGGATCACATGCGCAAGCACGCGGAATTGCTGAAACCCCGTTTCGATGCGGTGATCGAGCATTTGAACAAGGGGCTGAAAAACACGGATATGGGCAGCTGGACCGTGCCGGAAGGCGGCTATTTCGTGTCGTTCGATTCCCGTCCCGGTCTGGCGAAGGAAATCGTGCGGCTGGCGGACGCGGTGGGTGTGAAACTGACCCCGGCCGGTGCCACCTTCCCGTATGGAAAAGATCCGGCGGACCGCAATATCCGTCTGGCCCCCAGTTTTCCCACGCTGGCGGACATTAACAAGGCAATGGAAGTGTTCGTGGTGTGCGTGCAGCTGGCGTCGGTGCGGCAGAAACTGGCGGCCTGATCCCACTTTCAAAAGCATCGCAAAAAAGGGCGAATCCACACCGGGTTCGCCCTTTTTCGTTTTCCGCATCCGCTCATTGGTTTTGCTCAATTTTCAGGGGCGGGGGCTGTGGTATCGTGTGCCCATCATTAATGCAACGGGGCTTACCAGACCATGGCCAAACTCACCTTCTGGGGCGCTGCCCAGGAAGTCACCGGTTCCTGTCACCTGATTGAAACGGAAGGCCTGCGCATCCTGCTGGATTGCGGCATGCATCAGGGCGGCAAGCAGGCGGAAAAGCGCAACGGCGAACCCTTTCCCTTCGATCCGCGCCGGCTGGATGCGGTGGTGCTGTCCCACGGCCATCTGGACCACTCCGGTTTGCTGCCACGCCTGTTCAAGGACGGCTACAAGGGCCCGGTATTCTGCACCGAGGCCACCCGCAACCTGCTGGCGATCATGCTGGACGATGCCGTCAATCTGCACCTGCGTGATGTGGAGTGGGAAAACCAGCGCCGCAAGCGCGCCGGCAAGCCGCCCATCGCGCCCTGGTACGACGAGGAGGACGTGCTGCATGTGCTGGAACACTGTGTCGGCGTTCCCTATCACCAGTCCCGCGCGATCAATGGGCATGTGTCGCTGTATTTCCGCGATGCGGGCCATATCATCGGTTCGGCCATCGTCGAGCTGAAAATCTCGGAGAAGGGCGCGGAGAAGACCCTGGTGTTTTCCGGCGACCTCGGCAATACCGATGTGGTGCTGATGAATAATCCGGAAACCGTGAGCGAGGCCGATCTGGTGCTGATGGAAGGCACGTACGGCGATCGCGATCACCGCAGCATGGATCACACCCTGGATGAGCTGGAAGCCATCATGCAGCAGGCGCACCAGGATCGCGGCAATGTGCTGATCCCGGCGTTTGCGGTGGGCCGGACCCAGGAAATGCTGTTTCACCTGAGCGCACTGCATCTGAAAGGCAAGCTGCCGCAGCAGAAGGTGTTTCTGGACAGCCCCATGGCGATCGAAGTGACACGCCTGTACAGCGAATACGTGGAGCTGCTGGACGCCGCGGATCTGAAGCGTCTGTCGTTGCGTTTCGGTGACGATCCCCGCAAGTTGCTGCCGTCCCTGACGTTCACGCAGAACACCGAAGATTCCATGGCCATCAATCGCGTCAAGGGCGGAGCGGTGATCATTGCGGGCAGCGGGATGTGCAACGGCGGTCGTATCCGTCATCACCTGAAGCACAATCTGTGGCGCGAGGAATGCCATATCGTGTTCCCCGGTTTTCAGGCCAAAGGCACGCTGGGCCGGCAGCTGGTGGATGGTGAGAAGAAAGTGAAAATGCTGGGGTCCACGTTTGCGGTGAAAGCAAAGATTCACACGCTGGGCGGATTCTCGGCCCATGCAGGCCAGAGTGAACTGCTGGACTGGGCGGGCCATTTCAACGGCAAGCCCCGGTTCTATCTGGTGCACGGCGAGGCCGACGCGCTGCAGGTGTTGCAGCAGAAACTGTTCTCGGCCAGGGGCATCAGTGCGGAAGTGCCAGCCGAAGGCAGCAGCATCGTTTTTTAAGCGGGGGAATGTGTAATGGAAGTCACTCGTCTGTTTGTACATCCGGTGAAATCCCTGGGGGGCATCGGTGTGAACGCATTTGCCATCGACCGCTTTGGTCCGGTGTGGGACCGGCGCTGGCTGGTGGTGGACCGGCAGGGCCAGTTCATCACCCAGCGCCAGCATGCTCGCATGGCGCTGGTGCGTGCGGCGCTGGATAAGGATCAGGTCACTCTGAACGCGCCGCAGCGAAATCCGCTGGTGTTTTCTGCAACGGATTTTGCTGGCGGCGATCCGGTGAAGGTGCAGGTATGGCGCGATCAGTGCGATGCCGTCACCGGCCCCGCCCATTTCGATCAGTGGCTGAGTGATTTTCTGGGTGTGGATTGCCGCCTGGTGTTCATGCCTGAATCGTCCCGCCGTCCGGTGAATACCGATTACGCCCAAGCCGGTGAAACGGTGGGTTTCGCCGACGGCTTTCCACTGCTGCTGGCCGCCGAGGAATCCCTGCGCGACCTGAACAGCCGTATGAGCATCACGATTGGCATGGAACGGTTCCGGCCCAATCTGGTGGTGGCAGGCAGCGCAGCTTTCGCCGAGGATGGCTGGAAACGCATCCGTGTCGGCACGATGGAATTCCGCGTCGCCAAGCCCTGTTCCCGCTGCGCGATTCCCACCATCGATCCCGCCACGGCGCAGAAACAGCCGGAGGTGTTCAAGACGCTGAAAGCATTCCGTCAGCGTGATGGCGAAGTGTATTTCGGCCAGAACCTGCTGCCGGTGGGCGCGGGTTCCGTGCGGGTGGGGGACCGGGTGGTGATTCTTGAATAGTACGGGTCTTTTATAGGGCGCCGATTGCCCGCGCCGGTCAGAACAGTTCGATTTCGTCGCCGTTGCTGTCGCGCAGGGCTTCGGTTTGCTGGAACTGGTGGCGATAGAGGGCCAGCGCTTCGGCCACCGTCGCACCCTGCATGATCAGGTCAAACATCATGCGCTCGCATTCCATGGTGTAGTGGGAGCGGATCTCGTCCTGGATGCGGCGCCATTCACCCGGATTGTACAGGCGGCTGGCATCGCTGATCAGTTCGCCCAGGTGGGTCAGGCTCTCATTGACGTGGCCCAGTTTCTGGCTCAGGCGATCGTAAAACTGGAACGCGACGATCGAGCGGTACATTTGCTGGCTGATGCGCTGGGCGGTCTGTGCCAGTTCGTCGCGGCGGGATTCCCATTTGGCGGCGCTGTCCAGCTCGGTGCAGAGTTGTGACACGGTCTGGGCGTCCTGGGCCATGCCGGAGAAGGTCTCGGTCAGTTCACCCACCGAACGCGAGCTGTCGTTCAGGGTGGTCTCGATCTGCGCCATTGCCAGGCACAGCATCGAAATGGTTTCTTTTACCTGACTCCAGTCGAGATCGGGTTTGACGGCGCTGGAACCGGGATTGATGAGGTGGGAACCTTTGGCCACGCACTCACTCCTGCCCACAGGAAACGGATTTGCCTGAATCAGCATAGTCCAACTTGATGGGGGAGGCGAAAGACGGGTCACGGGTGCGCCGTGACAGAGTGCATATTTCCTGTTCATTCAGCCGGTTAACCCCATTGGCCTGAAGTTGGCGGAATGCCGATGCCTGCTACACTGAAGGAAACGCCGGATGTGGCGGGTAAAAGGCCGGAATCCCATGAAAATTCAGTACACCTTCACGCTGGAAGACCTCGCGCTGCACTACGAGGTGGACGTGGACCGCGAGTTCGATCTGAAGCAGGCGCGTCCCGAGGCGCCGGAGTGGGCGGCACTGGGTCACAATCAGTGCCCGAACTGTCCGCTGACGGTGAAGGATTGCGCCTATTGTCCGGCAGCGGTGGACCTGGTGCAGGTGGTGACGGATTTCCAGCGCTTGCCGGCGATCGAGAGTGCCAAGGTGCGGGTCGTGACCCCGGAGCGGGAGTATTTCAAGGAAACCGCGCTGGAAGAGGGCCTGCGTTCATTGATGGGCCTGATCATGGCCACCAGCGCCTGCCCGATCCTGCACAAACTCAAGCCCAACGCCCGCAACCATTTGCCGTTTGCATCGCAGGATGAATTCATCATCCGCTCGGCGGCGCTGTATCTGCTGCGGCAGTAT
>JBMOPR010000907.1:1310-4740 GCA_049323075.1 Pseudomonadota bacterium | reverse complement strand
TCATGACATCAATCCCTGTTCCGGATGCGTTCCCATGCATAAAGGCAAGATTCTGAGTGTTGAAGATGATAAAAATCTGCAGCTTGTCATCAGCGAGTACCTGCAGGAGGACGGCTATGACGTGCTGCTGGCCAGTAATTTCTCGACGGCCGTTGAAAAAATTACATCAGAGCGGGTAAATGTTGTACTGCTCGACCTGGTGCTGCCCGACGGCGATGGCCTGAATCTCATCAGCACACTCAAAGCCAACAGCAATGCAGCGATTATTGTGCTGTCGGGCAAGGACAACACGATGGAAAAAGTGGTCTGCCTGGAAATGGGCGCTGATGACTATCTGACCAAACCGTTCGAAATGCGCGAACTCTCGGCGCGTATCAAGGCCGTATTGCGCCGGGTGGAAAACCTGGCGCAACCGGCCCGCCTGGAGACGGTGGCACACCCCAAATGGCGATTGCCCAACGGCTGGATTCTTGACAGCCTGCAGTACCAACTCTTTGACGAAACGGCGCGCCCGGCGGATCTGACTGTCGGTGAATTCCGTTTGCTGTCGGCCCTGACGCAGGCAGCCAACCGGGTACTGACCCGTGAGCGGCTGTTCGAGCATGCGCGCAAAGGCGACTGCTTCGACGTTTATGATCGCGCTATCGACACCCAGATTGCCCGCCTGCGCAAAAAGATGGGTGACATCAGCAAACCCCCACTTCTGATAAAGACGATTCGCGGTGTGGGCTACATGCTCTGCGGATCGGTTACGTCAGCGTGATCGCGCTGACGTGAAGATATATCAGCATTTATGTTCCGTTCGATCACCCCATGCTACCGGAACTTTTTTTTCTGCCCGACGTTTGTTACCCGAACACTTCAACTCATCATCATCGTGCGAGGCAAACACCATGAACACTTCAACCTTTACTTTCAAGAAACTGTCGGTTTCCCTCTTGATGGCGGGTGCACTGCTGGTACCGGCCGTGCAGGTGAGCGCTGCCGGGCCGGAACCGGCCACCACTATGGATTCGGTGAAAACCAACACCAAGGAAGGCTGGAAAGAAGGCATGATCGAAGGCGCCTATCTGTTCAATTCCAACTTGAGTGCGCTGCGGATCGATGTGGAAGTCATGGGCAACACCGCGCTGCTCAAAGGCTATGTGGATTCCGGTGCTGCCAAATCGCTGGCTGAAGAAATCGCCTACAGTGTGGACGGTATCGACAAGGTGAACAACCAGTTGACCGTGGACCCCAACAAGGCACCGGCCGAACCGAAAACCACATCCATGCTGAAATCAGAACTGTCCGACGCGGCCATTACCGCCAAGGTAAAATCCAAACTGCTGGCTAACAGCGATGTGAAAGGACTTGCCATTGACGTCGATACAGCCAACAAGGAAGTGACTCTGACCGGCAAGGTGTCGACCGATACCGAGCGTGACCTGGCCTACTACATCGCCCGCAACACCGAAGGCGTGCGTTCGATCCGCAATGAACTGACCGTGCAGCGCAATCCCAGCTAAGCGCTGTCATAACGGACACTTTCGCGCACACGTCAGACCCGCCGGAGTGGCACCCAACCACTCCGGCTTTTTCACTTTCTTCCCACACCAGAAAAATCCCGCCCGCGTCAACCTGCACCAGCCCGTCACCGGCATTTAATTTCGCGAATGCATTGCCCCGAAAGGAACCCAATGCTGATCACAAACGTTTGCTGCACGAGAACGGGAAATCTATCCAGCCATGCGAGGGAACCACCATGAAATCTCAAGCCAGACTTTTCAGCATCATTATCTGTTCCGCTACGATGTCCACCCTGGCCACCGCCAGTTTTGCGGCCGACGATCGAACCAGTGGATTTTTCATCGGCGGACATTATGGCCAATACAGTTCCGACGGCGAGGAGTTCGATGACGATAATGATTTCTACGATGTCATCATCGGCGGCCTGATCAATCCCTATATCGGTGTTGAGGGCGGTTATTCGGATTTCGGCACCATCGGCGGCAATGTCGCGTCCGCAGACCTGTACGGCTATCACATCGCAGGTCTGTTGCGGATGCCCATCGGCAAATCTTTCGGCATCTACGCCAAAGGCGGCCAGTTCTTCTGGAAATCCGAGGTGGAAGCCCTCGGCTTCTCCGAGGATCTGGATGGCGACGAGCCATTCTATGGCGTCGGGGTGGATTTCGCCTTCAACGAGCATGTCAGCATGGATGTGGAATACCTGCGCTACAAGGTGGATCTGGATGATTCCAACCTGCCGGACCTGGTCGATGACTATGAAACGGATATCGACACCGCCAAGGTCGGCTTGAAAGTTTTCTTCTGAGAAAATCTGGAACGGAATTTCTTCAACCGCCCTGGCCACGTTAGCCAAAGCCACCCAACGGGTGGCTTTTCAACATCTGGCTGATCCAAATGACAGGCACGCATATCCCGCAGAAAAGGATTCAACGTCAAGCGCCCAAGCCTTCAACACGGTGACGGCATGCAAGCCGCCCCGCGTTGCTTCCTCTCAACGGCTTTTGTGCACCAGGGCGGCGGCGTTGGCTTCCCAGTTCTGACCGTCGAATGGCACCACGCTCACGTGCGCCGGCTGTTGCTTGAGGCAACGCAGGTTGACGTCAACACCATCCGGATTCGAGCGCGGAATGTAGAACGGTTTGATGCCACAGACACTGCAGAATTTATGCTGCGCGACGCCGGTGTTGAAACGGTACGTGGTGAGGGTGTCTGCACCCGCCAGCAGGCGGAAGTGGCGGGCGGGCACGATCAGGTGCAGAAACCCGGTCATGCGGCAGATCGAGCAATTGCAGTCCTCGACCTCGACGGATTCCGGCGCTTCCACTTCAAACTGGACGGCGCCGCAATGGCAGCTGCCTGAATAGATCATACGGGGGCTCCCCCTGTTACTGGTGATGCGACCATCGCGCCACAGCGGTTTTGCCGTTCCGGCATTCGCTATACACTAGGCAACCTGAGCACTGCCCTGCAGGCTCCGGCACCGTTGCCGACATTCCCATTGTAAGTGCGTCAAGGATTTCAGCATGAAACTGGAAAACGATCCTTTTTTCAAGGGCGAATATCCCATCATGAAACGAACGGCGGCATTTGTGCTGACGCTGTGTCTTGCTGCGTGCACCCTCCCCTTTCAGAACACCACAGCTCCCCAGCGCCCAGCGACAGACCATGTCGCCATCATCGTGGTGAACGATACCTACCGCACCGATAATTTTGCCTACCTGCGCAGCCTGCGCACCGAACTGGAAAAGAGCGAGGGCGACGTGCTGGTGCTGCATGCCGGCGACTTCCTGTTCCCTTCCCTGCTGAGCCAGCGCTACGACGGCAAGCAGATGGTGGATGTCATGAATCTGCTCGACGGTGATGCCGACGCCCATGATCCCCACCTGTTTGTTACCTTTGGCAATCATGAATTCGAACA
>JBMOPR010000907.1:0-1300 GCA_049323075.1 Pseudomonadota bacterium | reverse complement strand
AGACAAACTCAAGCATGCGCCGCTGCTGCAGAGCCGCATCACGGAATCCCAGTTCGACTGGCTGGGCAGCAATATCATTTTCAAAAGCGACAGCGCAGGCCAGCAACTGGTTCAGGGCCGGAATCTGGTGGCATCCCGCATCGTCACTGTCAACGGCATCAAGGTGGGACTGCTGGGCGCCACCACGGATCTCAAGGGCGCGGATTATATCGACCGCTTTCTGCCACCGGCTGAAACCGTGGGCCGCATCACCCGCGAACTGCGCGCACAGGGTGCCCGTCTGGTGATTGCGGTGACACACCAGACCCTGGCCGAAGACAAAGCCATGCTCGAAACACTCGGCGAGAATGCGCCTGACTTCGTGGCCGGCGGCCATGAGCATGAGCGCAAGCATGAAATCATCAACGGCCGCCACCTGGTCAAGGCCGATGCCGACGCCGCCAGCGCCGCCGTCGTGCGTATTTCCCTGCAATCGAACAGGCCGCAAACGCAGGTCGAGTACGTGCCGCTGCCCGGTGATCGTGCTGCGTCCCCCGCCATGCTGCATCGCACCAGCCAGTGGAACCAGCGCTTTGCCCGCGAATACTGCGCCGACCTTCAGGCGCCACCGGATTGCATGCAGGAAGTGCACGGCAGGACCCAAGTCGAGCTGGTGGCGGAGGAGCTGACGATCCGCCGCTTCGAAACCAACCTGGGCAATCTGCTGGCCGACACGGCACGTGCAACCTACGCGGCGGACGGCGCCCAAATTGCGTTTCTCAATTCCGGTGGCATACGGCTGAATTACAACATCCCGCCCGGCGACATCACCCGACTGCACATCGACACCCTGTTTGCCTTTCCCACCCGGCTGGCGCTGATCCGCATCACCGGCAAACAGCTGCAGGAAATCGTGGACCATGCCATCACCGACTGGACCGGCAACGGCCGCTGGCTGCAGATCAGCGGCTTTGCCTTCCAGCACAATCCGGACACGGGTACGGCGGAAAAACTCAGCCTGATCACACCGCAGGGATTGCGGCCGGTACGCGCCGATGAGGTGCTGCTGGCGGTCACCAACGACTACCTGCTCAACCGCCAGGGCGATCAGGATGGCTACCGCATGCTGGGTGACGAGATGGTGGTGAACCCGGCCCGGATACGCCCGGATCTGAAGGATGAACTGAACCGACGGCTACAGCGGGATCTGAAAACCGGTATTGCGCCGGTGGTGGAGGGACGGATTTGCAACCTGCAGCAAACCGCGGACTGTGTCCTGTTCCAGTGAGAAGACCCATCATCAAATAGCCTTCTGCGCTTG
>JBMOPR010000906.1:0-4741 GCA_049323075.1 Pseudomonadota bacterium | reverse complement strand
GCCCGCAACGCCGAGACCGGCATCAGTCTGGTGGTGCCGGAAGTGAACAGCCTGGGCCTGGGAATGCTGGACCTGCCGTCGCTGGACGAGGCCCTGAACCTGCTGGCCGTCCGCGAAGCCGATACCGTGGTGATTCTGGAAAACGACCTCTACCGCCGCGCGCCCGCCTCTGTGGTGGACAACGCACTGGCCCAGGCCAAAAACGTGATCGTGCTGGACCACCAGCTCACCGACACTGCGCGCAAGGGTAATCTGCTGCTGTCCGCCACTTCGTTTGCCGAAACCGACGGCACCGTGGTGAGTCAGGAAGGCCGCGCCCAACGTTTCTTCCAGGTGTTCGACGCCAACTTCTATCATCCGGAATATGCGATGCAGGACAGCTGGCGCTGGCTGCACGGCCTGGCCACCTCCATGGCCGGCCAGGAATTCGCGTGGGGCGAAATGGACGATGCCACTGCCGCGTGCGCCAAGGCGATCCCGGTACTGGCCGGCATCGTCAACGCCGCACCGGACAGCGATTTCCGCATCAAGGGTCTTAAAATTGCCCGCTCGCCACGCCGCTACTCGGGCCGCACCGCCCAGCGCGCCAATCTGAACGTGAGCGAACTGCGCGCGCCGCAGGACGCCGACAGCCCGCTGGCCTTCTCGATGGAAGGCTTTTTCGGCCCCGCTACTCCGGGTCCGCTGACACCGTTTGCCTGGTCGCCGGGCTGGAACTCGCCGCAAGCCTGGAACAAGTTCCAGGACGAAGTGGGCGGCCATTTGCGCGAAGGTGATTCCGGCGTGCGCCTGATCGAACCGGCCACCCAGCCTGCGGGTTTCTACCAACCCTGCGATCCCTTCGTAGTGAAAGCCGGCGACTGGCGCATCGTGCCCGTGCACCATATTTTCGGCAGCGACGAATTGGCAGCCCGCGCCGAAGTGACCGAATCGCGCCAGCCCGAGCCTTACGTGGGCCTGGCCCAGGCCGACGCCACCGCGCTGAACGTAAAGGAAGGCGCGCCGCTGCTGCTGACCTTCGGCACCCGTCACGCCACCCTGGCGGTGAAAATCCTGCCGGGGCTGGCCAGCGGCATGCTGGCACTGCCGGTGGGCATCAACGGCGTGCCGGTCGTCTCAGCCTCTGACAAGGTGAGCATCGCCGGAGGTGCCGCATGATGGACTGGCTCACCGACGAGACCCTGGCAATCATCATTGCGGTGCTGAAATCCGTCGTCATCCTGCTGGGCGTGGTGGTGGTGGCGGCGTTCCTGATCTTTGTCGAGCGTCGCCTGCTGGCGCTGTGGCAGGATCGCTACGGCCCCAACCGCGTCGGCCCGTTCGGTCTGCTGCAGCTGATCGCCGACATGATGAAGATGTTCTTCAAGGAAGACTGGACGCCGCCGTTCGCCGACAAGCTGCTGTTCTGGATTGCGCCGGCCATCGCGGTGAGCGGGCTGCTGATGGCCTTCTGCGTGGTGCCGATCACGCCGACCTGGGGCATTGCCGACCTCGACATCGGCATACTGTTCTTTCTGGCCATGGCCGGTCTGTCGGTGTATGCCGTGATGTTCGCCGGCTGGGCCAGCAACAGCAAATACGCGCTGCTGGGAGCCGTGCGCTCCACCGCCCAGACGCTCACCTATGAAGTGTTCATGGGCCTGTCGCTGATGGGCGTGGTGGCAGTGGCCGGTACGTTTAACCTGCGCGAGATCGTCGAAGCACAGAAAGACATGTGGTTCGTGATTCCGCAATTCGTCGGTTTCGTCACCTTTTTCATCGCGGGCGTCGCCGTTGCGCACCGAGCTCCCTTCGATCAACCGGAAGCGGAACAGGAACTGGCGGCCGGCTTTTTCACGGAATATTCCGGCCTGAAGTGGGGCATGTTCTTCGTCGGCGAATACGTGGGAGTCGTCGTGGTATCCGCGCTGCTGACCGTGCTGTTTTTCGGCGGCTGGTACGGCCCGTTCCTGGATGTGGCGCCCTGGCTGGCGTTCTTCTATTTTGCCGCCAAGGTTGCATTCTTCATCATGCTGTTCATTCTGCTGCGGGGCGCACTGCCGCGTCCGCGCTACGACCACATGATGGCTGCCGGCTGGAAGGTGTTGCTGCCGCTCACCCTGATCAATCTTCTTGTCACCGGTGCGGTGGTGCTGATGCGCACACCACCCGTCGCGCTTTGAGGTAACTGCAATGAAAGCCCTGATTGGCATCATCACCGGCGTCTTGAGCCAACTGCGCAGCATGTACATGGTGTTCATGCACAGCTTTGCGAAGCGTGACACCCTGCAGTACCCCGAACAGCCGGTCTATCTGCCGCCGCGCTACCGTGGCCGCATCGTGCTGACCCGCGACCCCGATGGCGAAGAACGCTGCGTCGCGTGCAACCTGTGCGCCGCCGCCTGCCCGGCCCAGTGCATCTCGCTGCAAAAAGCCGAGCGCGAAGACGGCCGCTGGTACCCGGATTTTTTCCGCATCAACTTTTCACGCTGCATTTTCTGCGGCATGTGCGAGGAAGCCTGCCCCACCACCGCGATCCAGCTGACCCCGGATTTTGAAATGGCGGAATTCAGGCGGCAGGATCTGGTATATGAAAAGGAAGACCTGCTGATTTCCGGCCCCGGCAAAAATCCCGATTACAACTTTTACCGGGTAGCGGGCATGGCCATCGCGGGCAAACCCAAGGGTGCGGCGCAGCACGAAGCCGAACCGATAGACGTCAAATCCCTGCTGCCGTAAGACGAGGAACTACTGTGGAAATCGCGTTTTACTCTGCCGGCACCATTGCAGTGATCGCCACGCTGAAAATGCTGTTCAGCCACGATCCCGTGCATGGTCTGCTCTACCTCGTCATTTCGCTGCTGAGTGTGGCGGTGATTTATTTTGCCGTGGGCGCGCCGTTTGCCGGCGTGCTGGAAATGATTGTGTATGCCGGCGCCATCATGGTGCTGTTTGTGTTTGTGGTGATGATGCTGAACCTGGGCGAAACCACCGTTGCCATGGAAAGAGCCTGGCTGCAACCGCGCGCCTGGGTATTGCCGGTGATCCTGTCCAGCCTGCTGCTGGGTCTGATGGTGTCCTTCCTGGCCAACACCCAGCCGCATCCGATCGGCACCGACGTGTCGATCAAGCAAGTAGGTATCGCCCTGTATGGTCCGTACATTCTGGCGGTGGAACTGGCCTCGCTGATCCTGCTGGCCGCGCTGGTGACCGCGTTCCACCTGGGCCGCCGTGACGAAGACGCAGAAGGAAAATCCCAATGAACGGCATTCCACTGGAACACGCACTGATTCTGTCCGGCATCCTGTTCGTGATTGGTCTGGCGGGCGTGATGATCCGCCGCAACATCCTGTTCATGCTGATGAGCCTGGAAGTGATGATGAATGCCGCAGCGCTGGCGTTCGTGGTGGCCGGCAGCCGCTGGGGCCAGCCCGACGGCCAGATCATGTTCATTTTCATTTTGACCCTGGCGGCAGCAGAAGCCAGCGTGGGTCTGGCTTTTGTGTTCCAGCTTTACCGTCGGTTCCAGGTGGTGGACATCGACGCTGCCAGTGAGATGCGCGGATGAACCTGCTCTATTTAACCGTCCTGTTTCCCCTGCTGGGCTATGTGATCCTGTCCTGGTCCCGTGGCCGGCTGTCCGAAAATCTGGCTGCCGTCGTTGGCGTGGGCTCGCTGTTCCTGTCCGCCTTCACCACGGCCTTCGTCGGTTACCACTTCCTGACCGCCCCGCCGGAAGCTGGCGTGTTCACGCAAACGTTGTGGACCTGGATCAACGTCGATGGCTTCGCGCCCCGCGTGTCGTTCCATCTGGATGGCCTTGCGCTGACCATGCTCGGCGTGATCACCGGCGTCGGCGCGCTGATCCACCTGTTCGCCTCCTGGTACATGCGCGGCGAGGAAGGCTACAGCCGTTTCTTCTCGTACATGAACCTGTTCGTGGCCAGCATGGTGGTGCTGGTGCTGGCGGACAACCTGCTGCTGCTGTACCTGGGCTGGGAAGGCGTGGGTCTGTGCAGTTATCTGCTGATCGGTTTCTACTACAAGGAAAAGGCCAACGGGGCGGCAGCGCAGAAAGCCTTTATCGTCACCCGGATTGGCGACGTGTTCATGGCCCTGGGCCTGTTCATGCTGTACCGCGAAACCGGCACGCTGGATATTCCCGTGTTGCTGGACAAGGCGCCGGAACTGTTCGCCGCCGGCTCGGTGACCATCAACCTGATTGCCCTGATGCTGCTGGGCGGCGCCGTGGGCAAATCCGCGCAAATGCCGCTGCAGACCTGGCTGGCGGACGCGATGGCCGGTCCCACGCCGGTATCGGCGCTGATCCACGCGGCCACGATGGTCACCGCCGGCGTCTACCTGATCGCCCGCACCCATCCGCTGTTCCTGCTGGCGCCGGGCGTCCTCAACCTGGTGGGCATCATCGGCGCCTTCACCCTGCTGATCGCCGGCTTCTCGGCGCTGGTGCAGACCGACATCAAGCGCATTCTGGCCTACTCCACCATGAGCCAGATCGGCTACATGTTCCTGGCATTGGGTGTGGGCGCCTGGCAACCGGCGATCTTCCACCTGATGACCCACGCCTTCTTCAAGGCGCTGCTGTTCCTGTCGTCCGGCGCGGTGATCCTGGCCTGCCACCACGAGCAGAACATTTTCAGGATGGGCGGTTTGTACAAGCAGATTCCGCTGGTGTACGTGTGCTTCCTGGTGGGCGGCGCCGCACTGGTTGCCCTGCCCTTCGTCACCGTCGGCTTCTACA
>JBMOPR010000905.1:0-4758 GCA_049323075.1 Pseudomonadota bacterium | reverse complement strand
GACTTTCCGCCCAGGCAGTCACTGACTACCCGCCTGTGATCGTTAACATGCGTCCGCTATTTGTTGGAGAGTTGGCCGATGCTCGGAACCGCAGTGCTCAAGAATTTTCCCGCCACCCGTCGCTTGCGTCGGATGGCCCGCAATGCCGGCGATCGCCTGCTGCGGCCGGAATCCCTGATCAACAACGGGCAGACGCCATACGACATCATCTGTGACGACGGTCTGGTGAAACTGCGCCATTACCGTCCGCAGCAGCAACGTCACGCCGTGCCGTTCGTGATCGTGCCGCCGCTGGCGGTCAACATGCTGATTTACGATCTGTTTCCCGAGCGCAGCCTGATCCGCTTCCTGCTGGAGCAGGGCTTCTCTGTTTACATGGTGGACTGGGGCAGCCCCACGCGCGATCACGCCCACTACACGCTGTCCACCTACGCCAGGAAACTGTTGCCTGCCTTTCTGCAGCAGGTGCGGGTACACAGCGGCCAGACGCAGCTGACCCTGCATGGCTGGAGCATGGGCGGCGGCATCGCGCTGGTCTATGTCGCCCTCAGTGGCGATCGCGACATCCGCAATCTGATTACCGTGGGTACGGCGGTGGACGGCCACGCCAACGGCCCCATCGGCCGCCAGTACGCAGCCCTCAACCGGGTATTGCAGCGGGCAGGGGTGAATTTCCGCAAGCTGCCGGCGCGCTGGGCCTACACACCGGGCTGGGCCAACGCCATCGGTTTCAAGCTGTCCGACCCGGTCGGCAGTGTGCGCGGCTATCTGGATCTTCTGCGCAACCTGGACGACCGCGAGTATGTGTCCCAGCATGCTACCCAGGGCGCCTTTATCGACCGGCTGGAAGCCTATCCCGGCGGCATCATCCGCGACTGGACCTACAGCGTCTGGCTGGAAAACGAAGCGGGGCGGGGGCAGTTTTCGGTGGGACGGGATATTGCGCGGCTGGACCGAATCCAGGCCAACCTGTTCTGCGTGGCGGGCCAGAGCGACACACTGGCCAATATCGATAGCTGCAAAGCCCTGCTGGAACTGGTCAGCAGCCAGGACAAACAGCTGTTCATCGCGCCTGGTGGCCACACCGGCATCGTCAGTGGCAGTCAGGCGCCGGAAACCGTCTGGCGTGCCATGACGGACTGGCTTGCCACCCGTTCTGATTAAATTCGAGCGCCCCGGACCTTGCGGTTACCGGGGTATTTTTTGTATTCATCCCGCCGTTTCTGCCGAAAACAAGTGCCCCCGTACAGAGCACGCGTTACCACTCCGTAGCCGGCGTGCGCCACAAGCGTACATTTTTGTGGCAATTCCGTGCGCAATTCTTGACCAGAATGTCTTCCTCCTATATACATCAGCAATGTGACATAAAATAATGTTACATATTTGGTGGTATTCACCACTGTACCCGCAGTAGGTTTTATATTACATTCACTCGTGTAACATAAAACAATGAGACATACAGAGGGAAACCTATGACAGCAGCCATCCTGCCCGTGCGTCGTAACCTGCAGTTCCATTTGCCCCAGAACCGGATCAGCAACTGGAATGGTCACGGCACTCACTGGACCCACTTTCTCAACACCCTCTCCATTTTCTTCCCTGCCGGTGAACGCTTCTTCATCCAGAGCATTCGCAACTATCGTGACCAGATCACCGATGGCGATCTGAAGAAGGCTGTCGCCGCTTTTATCGGGCAGGAAGCGTTCCATACCCGCGAGCATGAAGAGTACAACGAGGCCATGGTGGCCGCCGGTCTGCAGACCGACAAGATGGAAAAGTCTGTCGAGGAATTGCTGGCCTTCCTGCAGAAAAATCTGCCGAAGTCATTTCAGCTGGCCGCGACAGTGGCGCTGGAACACCTGACGGCCATGCTGGCGGAAATGGTGCTGACTGACGACCGTTTCTTCGTCGGCAGCGAAGAGCGCTATCACGCGCTGTGGCAGTGGCACGCGATGGAAGAAACCGAGCACAAAGGCGTGGCGTACGACGTGTACGAACAGACCGTTGGCAAAGGGCCGAAGGCCTACGCCATCCGCGCGACAGCGTTCCTGGTAGCCAACGTAATTTTCTGGAGCCTGTTCTACCGCTATTACTACAAGGTTTTGAAGGCGGAGAAACAGCATCTGAATATCAAGGGCTGGCTGAAGTCGTTCAACTTCCAGTTCGGTCGCGATGGGCTGCTGCCGCGCATGTTGCCGGAGTGGCTGGATTTCTTCCGTCCGAGTTTCCATCCCTGGGACAAGGACAACCGTTTCCACCTGCAGCGTGCTGAAGAGCTGATGAAAAAGGTGGATGCGTTTGCTGAACAGGTGGGCCTGGCAGCGGCCTGATCTGACAGTCGGTTAACGGCGACTTTTGCCAGAGGCTGTGCTTTTCCGCACAGCCTTTTTTCGTTTTGCAGGCGGGATTTATTTGCCGGATTTTTCCCGGTTCATGCGTTCGATGATTTTTTCCAGCCGGTCGGACAACAGTCGCGATGCGGCGGTTTCCATTGCCCGCGCCAGTTCGGCATGCACGGCCATTTCAGCCAGTGGCCGCAGTCGCCACACCAGATCCGCCAGCTTGGGGAAGTCGTCTGTCGGCGGCAGTTCCTGGGTTTCATAGTTCGACAGCACGTGATCGCCCACCAGCCGCACCAGCTCATTGGCCACCCGCTCGACGTTGCCGCGCAGCATGCGCACGATGTCCAGCAGATCCTCCAGTGGAATGCCGGTGGCCACCAGTTCTGCGCCGGCCCGCAATGTGCGCATGCTGCGCACCCGCATCATGGTGCCTTCCGGTTTGATCAGATCCAGTTCATTGGCCCGCAGCAACGCTTCCGGCGTGAGGCTGCCACCGAACATGACGAGCAGTTCGGTCATGGGAACCAGCATGGGCTCTTCATCAGTCCACGGACTGGTGAGGGCCGATTCAAGGCCCATGAGGTGGCGCAGGTCGATGCCATTTTCCAGCGCGCTGATCAGTTCCTTGATGCTGGAGAGTGAATACCCCCGGTCCAGCAGACCGGCAATCACCCGCAGCCGCGCCAGGTGGGTATTGAAATAGAAGCCTTTGCGCCCGCGCAGTTCCGGCGGCGCCAGCAGGCCCTTGTCCTGATAGGCGCGGATATTGCGAACGGTGGTACTGGCGGCCCGAGCCAGTTCATCGATGGTGTATTCCTTGTCCGGCGGCGTGGTGGACTTGGTCGCAGGCAGGCTGAAACCCGGCAAATGCTGGGCGATGAAGGCGAGGGTTTTTTGTGGCAGTTTCATTCTTGTGGTAGCCGACGGATTTTGAATTGAGCGGGATTATGCCACAAATGCAGGAGCGGACAGATGGCCTGTCCGCTCCCTACGGCGTCAGGAAGCGGGGATGTATTCCTGGAAGGGATAGTCAGCGTCTTCGAACTCGACGTTCTCGCCCCGGATGACGGTCACCTCAAGGATGTCCAGGAACTCGACGACCAGGCTGGTTTCGTCGGTTTCCGGATCGTCCATGCCGCCGTTGCAGGTGAACGCCAGCGTGTAACTGCCGGGGTTCAGCATGCCGAGATAGAAATCGTTGCTGACAGGAAGTTCAGTGGAGGCAATGGGTTCAACCCCTGCGCCGCCCATGTCATCTGGCACAATCGCGTGGCCGTTGTAGACATACAGGGTGGGGATATCGTTCTCACCAGTGCATTCAGTGGCGATAAAGGTTTCGTCGATGTGGCCCTGGATATAGCCCACATTGTCATCGTCGCGCAGATGCAGGACAGGCTTCAGCTTGTAGTTACCACTGTTCCCCATCTCCACTATGGATTTGCGCAGATCCCAATCTACGGTGTAGTGGGCCACGCCGTTGGAAGGAACGCTGAAGTTGCCGCTGGTTTTCAGTTCGTCCTGGGTGGGCAGCTGCAGATCGTCCTGGCCACCGCCTTCCCATACGATCCACGCATCGGACAGCTGAAAGCGGGCCCACTGGTATTCGCCGGCCGCAACGCTTTCAGTGAACAGCAGGCGGGTAGTGCCGTTCGACAGCGCCAGCAGATCCACGGTTATTTCGTTGCCGATGACGTCCACAATTTTTTCTTCGTCGGAGCCCGAGCGTTTCAGCTTCACACCGGTGATGGTGATCCAGACATGCTCGGCGCCGTCCACCGGGGCGTCAGTGATGGCAAGATTCAGCTCGCCGGTCGTGCCGTAGCCGCCACCGCCGCAGGCCACCAGTGCCGCTGCCAGTCCAGTCCCCAATATCATTTTCCGCATAGTGTTCATCTGTCTGCTCCAGTTTACTCAGGTGCTGTATCTAAAAATCGCAGTTGTTCAAGTATTGCCAATGCATCCGGTCACGGGGCCGACGATGCCGCCAGCCGCTTGTCATTGATGCGGACGACATTATTTTCCGCTTTGATGCGGCTGACTGTCACGCTTTGACCGCTGAAAGCGGCCACGCCTGTGATGGCGTCCACACAACGTTCGTCTGTCACGTCATTCAGGCTGACGCCGGCATGCAGCACCGCCACCCCCAGCTGGGAACCGCCGCGGTCGTGACCCCAGCCATGGGGCACGGAAATCACGCCCGGCATCATGCGATCGGTAATCTCGGCGGGGATTTCGATTTCGCCCACGCGGGAACTGATCACCACCGGATCGCCGTCATTAATGGCCAGACGTTGGGCGTCTTCCGGGTGGATCAGCGCGGTGCAGCGATTTTTGCCTTTCACCAGACGCTGGCTGTTGTGCATCCACGAGTTGTTGCTGCGGATGTCGCGGCGGCCGATCAGCAGGAAGGTTTCCG
>JBMOPR010000904.1:0-4759 GCA_049323075.1 Pseudomonadota bacterium | reverse complement strand
CTCTGAAGACAGTGGTTTTCTGGTTTTTTGGCTATGCGCCATTTTGCTGCCGATTTTACCCATCAGACGGGTATAGAGAAATGGCAGGAAACGCTTCAGATACCAGATCTTGCGATAGTCTCTGTGCGGCAAAACCAGATATTTCCTCTCTTCAATGGCCAAAAAGATCATATTGGCAATGTCGTCTGCATTGATGGCGGAACGGGCCAGCATCTTTGCCACCAGCTGCTTGGCGTCGGCATCGGGGGAGCGGGTGGATTCCGCCAGGTTGGTCTGGAAAAAGCCCGGGCACACGACGGTGACGTCGATGCCGTAGGGCTTCAGTTCGCCGCGCAGGGTTTCCGACAGGGCCACCACGCCGGCCTTGGTGGCGTTGTAGCTGCTCATGCCCGGTGAGTGGACCAGGCCGGCCATGGATGCGACGTTGACGATGTGGCCAAAGCCCTGCTGCTTGAACACTTCGCTGAAATATTTGCAGCCGCGCACCACACCCATCAGGTTGATGTCGAGCACCCAGTCCCAGTCTTCCAGCGAACACTGGTCGATGTTGCCGAAGGTGGCAACGCCGGCATTGTTCACCACCACGTCGATGCGTTGCCAGCGCGCCAGAATCGCATCGCGCCACTGCATCACGTCACTGGCGTTGCGCACGTCGCAATGCTGGTAAAACGTGTCGGGCGCCAGTGCTTTCAGTTGCGCCAGCGTTTCCTCGCCGCGTTCCTGGTTGATGTCGGCAATCGCCACTTTCCAGCCCGCACGGGCAAACCGCAAGGCCAGCGCCTTGCCCAGACCACTGCTGCCGCCCGTGATCGCAACTGTTTTTTCCTGACTCATAACATCCCGGTTTCGGTGAATTATTTATATTTGTTCAATTCAAATTTCGCGATCAGGCCGCGATGCACTTCATCCGGGCCGTCGGCGAGCCGCAGCACCCGCGCCCAGCCGAACATGGCTGCCAGCGGAAAATCATCGCTGACGCCGCCACCGCCGTGTATCTGGATCGCCGCATCAATCACTTTCTGCGCGACATTCGGCGCCACCACTTTGATGGCAGAGATTTCAGTCATGGCGCCGAACACACCGACCGTGTCCATCAGATAGGCGGCTTTCAGCGTCAGCAGGCGGGCGCATTCGATGTCGATGCGGGAATTGGCGATGATGTCGCGGTTACCACCCAGGTTTGCCAGCGGCTTGCCGAAGGCAACGCGGGAAGTCGCACGTTCGCACAGATGTTTCAGCGCGCGCTCCGAGGCGCCGATCAGGCGCATGCAGTGGTGAATGCGGCCCGGGCCCAGGCGGCCCTGCGCGATTTCAAAACCACGGCCCGGTCCGGCGATGATATTGGACACCGGCACCCGCACATTGGTGAACGACACTTCGCCGTGACCTTCCGGCGCGTCGTAGCGGTTGAACACCGGCAGCATGCGCTCGATTTTCACGCCCGGCGTATCCAGCGGCACCAGCACCATGGAATGCTGCGCGTGACGGCTGGCGGAAGGATCGGTGACGCCCATGAATATCCCGATCTTGCACTGGGGATGGCCGACACCTGAACTCCACCACTTGCGGCCGTTGATCACCACTTCATCGTTTTCGATGACGCAGGTGGCTTCCATGTTGGTGGCATCGGAGGAGGCCACGCCCGGCTCCGTCATGAAAAACACCGAGCGGATCGTGCCTTCCAGCAGCGGCTCCAGCCACTGCTTTTTCTGCGCCGGCGAACCGTATTTCACCAGCACTTCCATGTTGCCCGTGTCCGGCGCGCTGCAGTTGAACGCTTCCGACGCAAACGGCGAATAACCCATGATTTCTGCCAGCGGCGCGTATTCCAGGTTGTTCAGGCCGGCGCCATATTCCTCATCCGGCAGAAACAGATTCCACAGCCCGGCAGCCTTGGCCTTTTCTTTCCATTCCTCCATCAGCGGCGGCACAGTCCAGCGGGTCCAGTCGCCGGTGACTTCGCCCAGCTGCTCCACGTATTTCTGTTCGTTGGGGATAATGTGCTCATTCATGAAGGCCTTGACGCGGGCGATCATTTCCTGGGTTTTGGGCGAATGGCTGAAATCCATGGAGCGCTCCTTTTAACCGGATTGGCTGACAGGTGACCGGAATAACTGACAGGTTTGATGCAAGGCTAAAAGACACTGCATAATAAAGCCAATGAATAGTTGTTATTACAGGATATCAATGCCATGCATATCGGCAAGGTCGACCTCAACCTGTATCTGGTGCTGGACGCCATTCACCGCGAAGGCTCCATCACCCGCGCGGCCGTCAGCCTGAATCTGACCCAGCCGGCGGTCAGTCACGCCCTGGCGCGGCTGCGCGATGTCTATGGCGATCCGCTGTTCACCCGCACCGGCAACCGCATGGTGCCCACGCCGCTGGCCCGCGCCATCCTGCAGCCGGTGCGCGATGCGTTGGCGGGCCTGCAGCACACCCTGTCCGGGCCGGCCAGCTTCGATCCGGCCACCAACCGCAAGCAGATCGTGCTGGGCATGCGCGACATCGTGGAAACCGTGCTGTTGCCGGAGCTGGTGCCGCTGCTGGAACAGCGCGCGCCCCTGACCCAGGTCGCCAGCGTGCGGGTGGCAAGGCGCGACATGGAAGCGGAACTGGGCAGCGGCCGGCTGGATCTGGCGTTCGACGTGCTGCTGCCGGTGGGGCCGGCAATTGCGCACACCAAATTGATGGAAGGGCGCTTCGTGGTGGTGTCCTGCAAGCGGCATCCGTTACTGCGCGGCGGGCTCACGCTGGAAAAATATCTGCAGCTGCGGCATGTGGTGGTGTCGTCGCGGCGCAGTGGCCCCACGGTGGAGGATTTCGAACTGAGCCGGCTGGGTTTGCATCGCGAAATCGGCATGCGCTGCCAGAATTTCTTCGTGGCCTGGAAGACGGTTGCCAGCTCGCGCATGTTGCTCACCGTGCCGGAAAGTCATGCCCGTGGCGATCTGTTCCAGCAGAATCTGAAGGTGTGGCCGATGCCGGTGGAATTGCCGCCGTTGGCGGTGCACATGTACTGGCACGAAAACCTGCAGGACGACCCGGCCAACCGCTGGCTGCGAGAGCGGGTGCTGGAATTGCTGCGCAAGGCGGTAGTGTAAAAAGATGACTGATGAAGCTGCCAGCAGATTGCGCAATGTCCATTGCGGACAGCATCGTCATTTTGCGCCCGATGGTACCGGCAGGCGCGCAGCAATCTGGTACAGTATCGCTCCCGGGGCATCCAGGCGCCCCTGATCATTTCAAACAACACAATCCAAATAACAAGAAGCTGGGGAACACGGCATGAGCGCGATGCGAATTTTATCGGGCATTTTGATGTTGCTGACATTGGCGGGGTGTGACAGCGGCGGGGGCGGCAGCGGCAGCAGTGACATCGAGCGGACCAACAATATCCCTGATCAGACCGACACCGGTACCGGCGGAAACGGCGGCACCACTGGCACACCACCGCCGGTGACCGCAGCGGAAAGCAACCTGTATCTGCCGACCACATCCGGCGTGATCTGGCACTACCAGACCGATAGCAGCGGCGAAGCCATCACTGCCCGTTTCGACGGCACGACCACTATCGACGGTAAAACCCTCGGCAATTTCACCTACAGCATGGGCCTGACCGATTATGTGCTGAGCGACCCTGCCTACGTGGGTTACGGCGGTTCAGAGTTTGCCCTGGCCGATCCGCAAAGCAGCGACCTTTACACCTTTGATGTGAAACTGAAAACTGCGCACCCTTTCCTGGGGCTCAATGCTGGTGGCAACTACTCGGGCAATGCGGTGATCAGCGTGAATCCCGGCAATATCCAGGTCAGCGCCATTCCCTATAACGGCAGTATTTCGGCGGGCAGTGTGAGCAGGATCGATGCCGGCGATGTCGGCTCTCTGCCGGCGCGACGGGTCAGCATCATGCTGAATCCCGGCGGTGTGGCGGGTGATCTGGGCATCGGTTCTGTGCCTGAATTTCTGCGGCCGCTGCTGGAACGTCGCACGGTGGAACTCTGGCTGGCGCCGGGCATTGGTATCGTGCAGCGCAATGACGGTGGCATCCTGCGCCGCCTGACCAGCATTGAGGGCATCCAGAATCCGCTGGTGTTCGAATTTACCGCCAGCGCGCCGGTGCAGCCCGCCACCCAGCAGATCCTGGTGGACGGTGTTCCGGTGGACCATCAGGAATGGGCCGTGGAAGTGCTGTACCGCACCAGCCCTACCGGTTGGCTGAAAGTGGAATTCGATGGCACCGGCAGCTGGCGCGCCAGCCTGTCCAGCCTGAAGCAGGGCGCGGGTTTGCATGCCGCCACCGTGCGCTTCAAGCAGGCATCCGGCAATGTGGATGTGCCGGTCATCCTCTGGGTGCGTTGATCGGCCCACCGCTTTCCGTTCACTCTGTTGACGCCCCGCACGCGGGGCGTTTTTGCGCATTCCCCACTGACTTTTCCCGCCAGTTCGTTCCCTTAAAACGGCCTTTTCCAAAACCACTTAGAGCGAGTTTTGACCGTCCTCTGGTAATATGTCAGAAATATGACTGCGGGGTCGGAATGCCCGGCAGTCCCGGTTGGTGAAATCGGTAATAAGAAGAACAGGTTGCAGGGGAGTTGAAGATGAGCGCGCTGCGGTTGTTGCCATTGATCTGGGTTGTGCTTGCGCTGACCGGTTGTGGGGCCAGTGATGATCTGGGATCGGCGGGAAATCCCTCCCGCTATCCGGATGCGACCCAGGGCGCGGGCCCCTCGACGCCTACACCTGATGACGACACACC
>JBMOPR010000903.1:0-4759 GCA_049323075.1 Pseudomonadota bacterium | reverse complement strand
ATAGTCGGTCCGGTAGCCTGTCAGAACAGTGGCTTCATGCAGCGGGCTGGTAACGGTCACGGTGATTTTCAGCGCACATTGGGTGGGCACCGCGCCGAGTTCACCGGACGCAATATCCCCCACGCTGATGGCCACGGCATAATTCTGCAGGCCTGTCACCGGCGTGCCGTTGGGCAAGGTGACAGCACTGGCGCTGTAGCCGGCGTAATCGCAGACATTATTGAAATTGTCGCGGGCGCCGCCGGGGGACGCGGGGCAACGGGTCAACGTGACGGGATCGAGAAAGGGTTTCAGCAACGCTTCCTCCAGAAACGATTCCGCCACCGCCACTGCCTGAATGCGGATCATCGGATCGGCGCTACGTCCGGCGATGGCGCTGTAGGATGACATGAGGCCAGCCACCATCAGCCCGGCCAGCGCAATGGCCAGCACCAGCTCCACCAGCGTCATGCCAGCGTTGGTTTTGCGCGAATGTTGATTGCGTTCAATGCACATAACCGGTAGCTCCCTCCACCCGGATCGTGCGCGAACCCACGGTCACTTGCGCCGCCGATGACAGAATGGACAGGCTGCCGTTGCGGGCGCGGCCTTCCGGATCGAATACCAGGGGATTGACTGAATAGGAGTAGGTGACGCCGGCGGGTGGTGCGTCCAGTTGCGTGTAGCCGGAGGAAAGTCCATCGGGATTGATGACGGCGCTGGCCGTAAAGCCGTTGCTGCTGTTGCAGTCGTCGCGCTCCACGGTGAAGCCGGTCGCCGAAAACGCCACCCGGGTCATGCAGCCACTGCCCACTGCACGCGCCTGCGCAAAACGCAATGCCTGCAACACGTCATCGTGGAAGACGCGCTCATCGTAGGTGCTGGTGGAAGCAAATCGGGGTCCGACCACTGCGGCCAGGACCCCGATGATAGTGATGACGGTGATGAGTTCGATCAGGGTGAAACCGACCGAACGAACTTGCTCACACGACACCTCGCATTTCACTCTGCCATCAGCAACCGGTGATGACACGCCCTGCAGTTTGACCTGTAACAGGGTCATAGGTGAACTCGCAGTTGGCGATACCGGTCCCAGGAGATATCGTTGCAGCATCAGCAGCAGGGTCTGCACCGGGTGTCAACGTAAATCCGTCCAACTGGGCGGCCGCACCTATACCAGCAGCGTCGCCCGTTGGATAACCATCCGTAGTCATGGTGACGGGAGTGCCATCCATATCGACTGGTGTCGCTTGGCCAGTCGCCAACCACGCAGAGTGCGCAATGGCAGCCGACGATTTTATCGCTCCAATAGCACCGTCGAGAGACGCTACCTGAGCTTCAGATCCCAAATCCGCAAACCGCGGCAACGCAAACGCCGACAGGATACCCAGAATCACAATAACCATGATCAGTTCGATCAGGGTAAAACCGGATTGCTGTTTTTTCATCGAATTCATTGAAACCACCTCACTTGTGCTGAACTTTTAAATTCAAAAACCTGAAACCAAACGAACCTGTAAAAATCAAACAAATGCGCAACGTCAGATATTGGTAATCACTTCGCCGGTCCTGGCGTTGTAAACAATGTTGCTGCCCTGATCCGTACGGCGATAGCTGTAACGGCAGTTGCCGTTCACCGTGTCCACCAGATAATCCGACGCCACCGCCACACTGGCCGTAACAGACGGCGCATTCGCCACCAGCACGCCGCGCCATATCCGCATGCAACGGTCCGGGCTGTCCATCACCGGGTTGCTGCTGGAACCGGCGCCCTGGCCGGCATCGGTGGGCCAGCCATCGGAACTGGTCGCCACATCGTCGTTACCGAAACCGTCTACGCCGGTGACTGCCAGCGAACTGCCATTGGCCACCCATTGACTGCGCACCAGCACCACTGCCGACGCGAGCGCACCACCGGCACCGTACACCGCTGCTTCATGGGCGTTGTCGTAGGTTTCCAGCATCCGTGGCAGTGCCACCGCTGCCAGAATGGAGATCAGCGCGATCACCACCACCATTTCAATCAGGGTAAAACCCTGATTTACAAAGCCACTTGCGCTTCCAAAACCAGTTGCATCCCGAAAGCCCATTCGGCTGTGGCCGCTTTCCTTCACGATTTTGTCCGCCATTCGACACCACACGCTTCGTCTATTAAATATAGTCGAGAAATTCGCCTGCACTGCTTTGGTAACGATTCTTTACAGGCCCATCGCTGAATCCGCGTCAGCGTTTCATCGCACTGCCCAGTTCCCACATCGGCAGGAAGATGCCCAGCGCCAGCACCAGTACCAGAATTCCCATGAAAACCAGGATGATGGGTTCGATCGCGTCCGCCATGCGCTTGAGGTCGTAATCCACTTCCTCGTCATAGAAATCCGCCACATCATGCAGCAGCTTGTCCAGTGAACCGGTTTCCTCCCCCACCGCAATCATCTGCAAAACCAGTTCGGAAAATATGCCAGCCGCCGCCGCGGTGCGCGCCAGCGAATCACCCCGCTCCACACCACGCCGGATCGAATCGATATTCTGCGCGATATGCTGGTTGCCCACCGACGGCGCCACGATTGCCAGCGCCTGCAGGATGGGCACGCCGGATTCATAGGTCATCGCGAACGTGCGGGCAAAACGCGACAGCGCCACCCGCTGGAACACGCCCCCGACAATCGGCAGACGCATCTTGACCCGGTCCCACCACAACCGCCCGTCCGGCGTGTTGATGTAATGCAGGAAGCCCACTACCGAACCGATCAGCACACCCAGGATCAGCCACCAGTACGCCACGGTGAATTCCGATGTCGCCACCAGCACGCGGGTGGGTAGCGGCAGTTCCGCACCCACTTTCTTGAATACTTTTGCGAACTGCGGAATAACGAACAGGTTGACGATGAACATCGCAATCACCATCGCCGACATCACCGCGATCGGGTAGCGCATGGCCTGGGTGATACGGTTGCGGGTTTCCCGCTCCAGTTCGATATGGCCGATCAGTTTGGAAAACGCGTCATCCAGCCGGCCGGTATTTTCGCCCACGTGAATCAGGCTGACGAACATGCTGTTGAAAATCTTGCCGTGACTGGCGAGCGCATTGGCCAGCGTCGAGCCGGTGGCCAGACGCACCGACACATCCGACAGCGCCGCTTTCAGCGTGACTGACTTGCTGATGTCTGCCAGCCCGCCGATGGCCTGAATAATGGGTATGCCGGCACGGGTGAGCGCCCGCATCTGCCGGCAGAACATCACCAGATCGTCGGGGCGCACCTTGGGCGGGCCGAACAGCTGGTTGATGTTGATGCTTTTGCCAGACGCCGCCTTCGCCTCGGTGATGGCCACCGGCACAATCGCCTGATTCTGCAATTGCAGCGCCGCTGCTTCTGCACTTGCCGCATCCAGCGTACCGCTGACCAGATCACCCTGGCGGGTGCGGCCCCGGTAATCAAACCGCATCATGACCGCACACCTGCCCGGCGCTTACTACAACACCGGCGCATTGCGATCATCCAGCGATGCCGAGATCTTGAAGACTTCCTGCACCGACGTGACACCCTGCCGCGCATAATCCAGCGCGCATTTCGCCAGGGAACGGAAATGGGCACTATTTTCTGCTGCCCGGGTGAATTCGGCGGCATCGCCCTTGCGCAGCGCGAACAGCAGATGCTCATCCATTTCCAGCAGCTCATACACACCGATGCGGCCGGAATAGCCGGTGTTGTTGCACTGATGGCATCCTGTACCCTTGTAGAACTGGGCGTCGAGGGCAGTACTGTCGATATTGCCCAGCCAGGCCATCTCCTGCGACGTCAGCTTGTAAGGCTGTTTGCAATATTCGCAGATACGACGCACCAGGCGCTGGGCAATCACCGCCCGCAACGACGACGCCACCAGAAACGCGTCGCACCCCATGTCGAGCAGACGCATCGCTGTGGAAACCGAATCATTGGTGTGCAGGGTGGACAGCACCATATGGCCCGTCATCGCGGCCCGCAAGCCGATTTCAGCGGTCTCGTGATCGCGCATCTCGCCCACCAGAATGATGTCCGGGTCCTGCCGCAATGCCGTGCGCAGCACCGACGCAAACGTCAGGCCGATCTTGCTGTTGATCTGCACCTGGTTGATGCGCGACAGACGATATTCAATGGGATCTTCCGCCGTGATGACTTTGCGCTCCGGCGCATTCAACAGATTCAGCGCCGCATACAACGTGGTGGTTTTGCCGCTGCCGGTGGGGCCGGTCACCAGCACCATGCCATAGGGGCGGTGAATCAGATTCTCGAACCGCACCCGTATAGCGTCCGGCATGCCCAGGCGGTCCATCGACAACATGCCCGCCGACTGATCCAGCAGACGCATGACCACACACTCGCCATACGGCACCGGCAAGGTGGAAAGACGCACATCGATACTCTTGCCCGTCACCCGGATGTTGAACCGGCCATCCTGCGGCAGGCGTTTTTCCGAAATATCCAGGCCGGACATGATTTTCAGGCGCGACACCAGCGCAGGCGCGATGCGCTTTTCCTTCATCACCTGTTCCTGCAGTTCGCCATCGATGCGCAGGCGCACCCGCAGCAGGGTTTCGTCCGGCTCGATGTGAATATCCGAGGCACGCACCTGCACCGCATCTTCAAAAATACTTTGCAGCAGACGCACGACGGGCGCTTCGGCGGTGTCGGTGGTGGTAGCCAGATTATCGAGGTCGAAATCCGTGGTGCCCAGTTCGGAATCCAGTTCCACCGCAATCGAAGCGATCTGCTCGGACCGGCGGTAGGCGCGATCCATCGCA
>JBMOPR010000902.1:0-4764 GCA_049323075.1 Pseudomonadota bacterium | reverse complement strand
TACGCCATGTATTCGTATTCGCCAGTGGCAACAACCGAAATGCGGGCATTGCCGCCCTGGGCCACCGCGTCAATGGTTTTGACGGGAGTCGCGAAATCCACCACGTCGAGACGGCGATGCAACGCTTCCGGCAGTGAAACGCCCACGAATTCCGCGACAATCTTGCCACCTTCTTCACGCAGATCCACTGGCGCATTGCGATCAGAGAGGGTAATGATCACCTGGCCCTCGCCCTGACCGCCCCGACGGAAATCCAGTTCGCGCACGCCGCCGGTACCGGAAGTCAGAGCGGAACCGGTTGCAGGAGTGGCACCAGTGGACGCAGGCGTCGCAGACGCCGCGGGTGCACTACCGTCACCCACTCGCATGAGAATATTGTTGCCCGACACCGTGGTCGTGTAGCCCACCAGAGACCCCAGATTCACGATCAAACGGGTACGGTCGCCTGAGCCCATCACCGTCACGCTGCGGACATTGCCATTGCCGATGGTATGGTATTTCTGCGCCAAGCCATTGCTGACGCCCTCCAGGTCCAGCGCGATGCGGGCGGGGGAGTCAGTGGTGTAACCGGTGGGCTGCGGAGGCGCGGCATCGAAAACCAGCTTGATTTCAACAGCATCGCCTTGCAGTGCGGCAGACTCCACGCCAGTAAGTTTCAGTGCCCACGCCTGTGATGCCAGCATGGATGCCAGAAGGCCCAGACACAACTTGGATCTCATCGCCGTTACCCGCTTATTTGTCATTTGTTGTGTAGTATTCAGGAAGCTTTTCATGCGCTTTCTCCCACGCTCATTCCTCACGCAGCACCAGAGTGCGCGGCCGCTCGACCCAACCATCCTGACCATCGGAGACGATCTCGAGGACATCGATCTTGCTCTGGGTCACCGACGTAACCTTGCCGAAATTACGCCCCATATAGTTGCCGGGCTTGATCCGGTGCAGACCCTGGTCCGGATCCCTCACCAATGCGAAGAGGGGTCCACCAGGATTGGCCAGTGTTCCCACCATCACCAGGGAATCGATGCCAAACTGTTCCAGCACCTCCTTGGGACGGTTCAGATCCGGCTTGACGTTACTGCGTTGCTGGGGCAGAGAAGCCAGTTCCACATCCAGGGGACGCTCAAACGGGCTGCGCAATGCGGCGGCGCTATAGGAAAACGCCTTGTAAACCTTGAATTCCGGTGGCGGCTCGATCCGGCCCTTCGGCTTGTTCTTGATCTCGTTCATGCGGCCCTGAAGGTCCTCAAACTGACCATCACCACCACAACCGCCGACCAGCAATATTGAACAAAGCACCAAAAAACTTACGCTTCTCATGCTCAGTTTTCCTTATAGCGGTAAGTCTTGGCCCGGACTTTCATGGTCAGTTCATGGGACTGATCGCTGCTGGGCGCAATTTCAAAATCATGCAGGGTCACGATGCGGGGCAGGGCCGCCACGCCGCTGACAAAAGCTCCGAACGAGTGGAAACCGCCCCTAACTTCCACATCGATCGGCAACTCGACGTAAAACTCCTTTGACTCTTCCTTCGCCAGGCTGATGCTGTTGAACGCAAGACCCGCTGCCAGGCCGGTATGGCTGATATCTTCCAGCAGGCCTGGCACTTCCGCGTCCTTGGGCAACTGCCGGAGCAACACGCCGAAAGTGGCCTCCATTTCTTTCATCTGCTCCTTGTATGCATCCAGGTTGGAGGCCTGGAACGCCTTGGATTCATAGGTTTTCATCAGCTCTTCTTCCTTGAGCTTCACACCATCCAGCTGCGTCATTGAATCGGACAGCATCAGATGGAAAACCAGAAAACCTGCCACGCCACAGGCAAACAGCCAGATGAAGATCTTCACCGGCACGGGCCAGGAGCCGATGTTGTTAGGATCAAGATTGTTGAGGGATTCGAAAAACTCTTTGGCGTCCATGATCAGCTATCCTTCTCTGCTTCCGGCTTCTGCCGCTGAACAGTCAGATCAAATTCGTTGGTGGACTTGTCTTTTTCGCCAGACTTGACCTTGGACAGATTGGGGGATGCCAGCAGTGGCGACGCCTCCAGATTCCGCATCAGATTCGACACCCGGTTGTTGCTCTCGGCAAAGCCGGTGATGCTGATACTGTCACCCGTGGACTTCACTTTCTGGTAGAACACCCCATCCGGCACGGTACGGACAATCTCGTCAAATATCTGCACGATCACCGGGCGGTTACCCTGCAGATCCTGAATGACCTTCATGCGCTCGATCAGGGACTCGCGCTGCTTTTTCAGCTCGCTGATTTCCTTGATCTGGGCGTCCAGTTTGCTGGTTTCCTGGGTGATGAAATCATTGCGCCGGTTCTGGTTCTCGATCTGGGCCTTGACGTTCATATCCACCAAATAAACCGCGCCGGCACCTACAAGCACCATGCCCGCCAGGATCATGAAGAACTGGCGTTTGAGTTCCTGCCGCCGCTCCTCGCGCCAAGGTAAAAGGTTAATTTTTGTCATTAGTCAAAACTCCTTAACGCGAGACCACAGGCGATCATCAGAGATGGCGCGTCCGCGCTGAGCAGCGATGCGTTGACCTTGGAGGAAAGCGCCATATCCACAAAAGGATTGGCAATGGAGGTGGTGGTACCCACCTTGTCCTGCACCAGTTCTGCCAGGCCCGGAATCGAGGCAGTACCGCCCGCCAGGAGAATATGATCGACATCGTTATACTGGCTGGAGGAGAAAAAGAACTGGAGCGAACGGGTGACCTGCTGTACCACTGCCTCCTTGAACGGTTCCAGCACCTCGGATTCGTAATCGTCCGGGAGACCGCCCTGCTTCTTGGCAAGACCCGCTTCCTCGAAAGAAAGACCGTAGCGCCGCTGGATTTCCTCGGTCAGTTGCTTGCCACCAAACAACTGTTCCCGCGTGTAGATGGTCTTGCCATCATGCAACACACTGAGAGTGGTCATGGTGGATCCGATATCGACGATGGCAACCGTCTGTTCCTCGCCACCATCAATCTGGTCTGCCACCAGCCCGAAAGCCCGCTCCATTGCGTAGGCTTCCACGTCCACGACCTTGGCATTCAGTCCGGCGATCTGCAGCACATCCTGCCGCAGCTCGACGTTTTCATTACGGCAGGCCGCGAGCAGCACTTCCACGCGATCGGGAGCACCATCCACAGGTCCCTGCACTTCGAAATCAATGGCAACTTCGTCCAGCGGATAGGGAATGTACTGGTCTGCCTCGACCTTGATCTGGCTTTCCATCTCGTCTTCCGAGAGGTTCCCGTCCATCTCGATGACCTTGGTGATAACGGAAGAGCCCGCCACCGCCACCGCCGCGTTTTTCACGCCGCTCTTGGAGCGCGCAATCACCCGGGCAATGGCCTCGCCCACACCTTCGACATCGTTGATGTTCTTTTCCACGACCGCATTGGGCGGCAGCGGCTCCACTGCATAGGCTTCCACCTTGTAGCGATTGCCACTTCGGCTGAGCTCCAGCAGTTTGACCGACGTCGAGCTGATGTCGATTCCCAATTTGGCGGTTGAGGCCTTCTTGCCGAGGAAGGGCAGCATATCTTCCTATCCTGTTTTAGTTCTGATTTTTGTGCGCTGATGCACACTTACAAAAAGAATCTCTGTGTTTACATTAAATACCACAATATTGGAACGCGCAATTAGAAGGCACCCCAATATCGTCGTATAATTCACAGTATGGACAATTTTTTACCATTTTCCTGACTCCACCCTGGCTGACTTTCCAATCAATCTGATGCTCAAATCTCATCCGATTCTGCGCCTCTTTCTCTGGCTGTTGTTGCTTGCCTGCAGCGGCACCACGCTCGTTTTCGCGGGAATCCTGCTATACCTCGGACCCAAATTGCCGGCAGTGGAAAGTATCCTGCAAATACCATTACAGACCCCTTTGCGGATTTATTCCAGTGAACGGAAACTGATTGCGGAGTTCGGCGAGAAAAAGCGCACACCCATGGAATACAGCCAAATTCCGCCAGAATTCATCCAGGCGATTCTGGCGGCAGAGGATGCCCGCTACTTCGATCATCATGGGGTCGATGTGAAAGGGCTGACCCGCGCGGCACTCGAATTGATGTCCACCGGCTCGATCCAGAGCGGCGGCAGCACCATCACCATGCAGGTGGCGAAAAACTATTTTCTCAGCAGTGAAAAGACATTCCTTCGCAAATTCAACGAGATATTGCTGGCCCTGAAGATGGAACGGCGCCTCAGCAAGGAACAGATCCTGAAGTTGTACATCAACAAGATCTACCTCGGACACCGCGCATACGGTCTGCACGCTGCCGCCCAGGTGTATTACGGCAAACCCGTGGCGGAGCTGTCGCTGGCGCAGCTGGCGATGATTGCAGGTTTGCCCAAGGCACCGTCGGCGTTCAATCCCGTCACCAATCCGGCACGGGCACTGGAACGGCGCAACTGGATTTTGCATCGCATGTTCGAACTGGGTCACATCACGCAGGAACAGCTCGATGCGGCCCTCGCGGAACCCAACACGGCCCAGCTGTTCGGCATTCCGGTGGAAGTGGATGCACCCTACTTCGCCGAGATGGTGCGTCGCGACATGGTGGAACGCTTCGACGAGCGGGCAGACACCGATGGCTTCCGGGTTTTCACCACGCTGAAGGCAGATCTGCAGCAGGCAGCCAATCACGCCGTGCATGTTGGGCTGATCGCCTATGACAAGCGCCACGGTTATCGCGGGCCCGAGGCTGCGCTGCCATTCACGCCGGGCGCCACCGAGGACAGCGAGCTGCTGGAACGTTTGCA
>JBMOPR010000901.1:0-4765 GCA_049323075.1 Pseudomonadota bacterium | reverse complement strand
TTCAGAAAAGGGCCGAGATCCAGCTGCTGCGCGATCTTGGTCAGGGTAACGCCCTTCACCAGACTGGCCCGCAACCGGCTCAACTGCCCTTCCTTCGCCTGGGGAAACTGGTGAAACAGGATCTCGCCGATGGTGAAATTCAGAATCGAATCGCCCAGAAATTCCAGGCGTTCATTGTTGTCCTTGCCGCTGAAACTGCGGTGGGTGAGAGCGAGTTCCAGCAGGTCTGCCCGCTGAAACCCGTAACCGATCTTGCTGATCAGACTGTCCGGGATCATGCGCCCCGCGCGTTGACGGTAGCGGAGTGGTTGAACTTCACCATGGCGTCAATGTTGCCGTACATGGGCACGCGGCGCTCATAGATAATATCGATCTTGATGACACCATCCTCTTTCTTGATCTGGATGTCGTCCTTGGACAACTCCACCTGATTGACCTGCAGCCGTTTGTTAATGGTCTGGCGGATTTCGCCCGGCCCCATGGCCTTGGTGGACTCCTCCTTGGCAATGTTTTCCAGCGCAGTTTTCACCGCAAGGTCATCGTAATACGGACTCCAGAGCTTCATTGCTGTAACGCCAGCAAACACGATTGCCAGCGCCACCGTCATCATGCCCAGCGTTGACATACCGTTCTGTCTTTTTATTGTATCCATGACCGTCACCTCAAATATTCACTCAACCAGCTGGTTGCGTTCGAAGCTCGGAATCCAGCCCGGCATATGCATCCAGATCGCGAAGGCCTTGCCCACAATCAGCTCGTCGGGCACGAATTTCCAGTAACGGCTATCACGACTGTTGTCCCGGTTGTCACCCATCATGAAATAGCCGTCTTCCGGCACGATCCATGATTCTTCCGCCTCGGGCGAACGCTGCAGGGTGACCATAATGGAATGCTTCACCCCATCCAGTTGTTCAGTATAGATTTTAAATTCAGGTCTGCCCGCCGGAAGCTGCGCTTCCAGGGTCTGGGGCACCGGCTCGCCGTTGATGAACAGCTGCTTGTTGCGATAGGTAATCTTGTCGCCCGGCACGCCGATCACCCGTTTGATGTAATTGATGCTGGGGTTTTCCGGGTACTTGAACACCATGATGTCGCCGCGCTGGGGCTTGCCGATCGGGACGATCTCTGTGCCCAGTACCGGCAGGCGCAGGCCATAGGCAAACTTGTTCACCAGAATATAGTCACCCACCAGCAGGGTGGGAATCATCGAGCCGGTGGGGATCTTGAACGGTTCCACCAGGAAAGAGCGCAACACCAGTACCACCAGCAGCACCGGGAAAAACGACACCGGGTATTCGATCCACACCGGTACCGGCGCACCCTCGGGCCGGCTGTGACGGAACATCAGGATGTCCAGCAGATAAACAAAGCCGGTGACCCCCACCAGAACCACCAGAATCAACGCAAAATCAAAATCCATTGGTTACTTGTCCACCTTGAGTACTGCGAGGAATGCTTCCTGGGGAATTTCCACACTTCCCACCTGCTTCATGCGCTTCTTGCCTTCTTTCTGCTTCTCCAGCAGTTTGCGCTTGCGGCTGACGTCGCCGCCGTAGCACTTGGCCAGCACGTTCTTGCGCAGGGCCTTCACTGTCTGCCGGGCAATGATCTTGCTGCCGATAGAGGCCTGGATCGCCACGTCGAACATCTGGCGCGGAATCAGTTCCTTCATTTTCTCGGTCAGCACGCGTCCGCGGAACTCGGCCTGATCCCGGTGACAGATCACCGCCAGCGCATCCACCTTGTCGCCGTTGATCATCACGTCCACCCGCACCAGATTGCTGGACTCGAAGCGTTTGAAGGAATAGTCCAGCGAGGCATAACCCCGGCTGGTGGACTTCAGCTTGTCGAAGAAATCCAGCACCACTTCGCTCATGGGAATCTCGTAGTGCACCGCCACCTGCTTGCCCATGAATTGCAGATTCTTTTGGGAACCGCGCTTTTCCGAACACAGGGTGATCACATTGCCCAGGTATTCCTGCGGCACCAGGATGTTCACGTCCGCCACCGGTTCACGGAAATCCTCAACCTTGGAGGGGGCCGGCAGTTTGGACGGGTTGTCGACATAGTACAGTTCGCCGTTTTTCAGCAGCATTTCATAGATTACCGTGGGCGCAGTGGTAATCAGATCGAGGTCGTATTCCCGCTCCAGTCGCTCCTGGATGATTTCCATGTGCAGCATGCCAAGGAAGCCTATGCGGAAACCGAAGCCCAAGGCATCGGACGTTTCCGGTTCATAATGCAGCGAGGCATCGTTCAGGCTCAGTTTTTCCAGCGCGTCGCGGAAACGGTCGTAATCGTCGGAGGTAACCGGGAACAGGCCCGCGTACACCTGCGGCTTGCTCTTCTTGAAGCCTTCCAGCATGGCGACTTCGGGGGTTTTGGCATGGGTAATGGTGTCACCCACCGGTGCGCCATGGATATCCTTGATGCCCGCCACCACGAAGCCCACTTCGCCCGCCTGCAGCAGGCCGGTTTCAGTGCGCTTGGGGCTGAACACGCCCACGCTGTCGACAATATGGTCGCGACCAGTGGACTTGATGAGAACCTTGTCGCCCTTTTTCAGGGTGCCGTGCATCACCCGCACCAGGGACACGATGCCCAGATAATTGTCGAACCAGGAATCGATGATCAGCGCCTGCAGCTTGCCGGCGCGCTCGCCCTTGGGCGGTGGAATCACCTTGATCAGGCGTTCCAGCAGTTCCGGCACGCCGAGGCCGGTCTTGGCGCTCACCTGCGCTGCATCGGTGGCCTCGATACCGATGATTTCCTCGATTTCCTCTGCCACCCGCTCCGGCTCCGCCTGGGGCAGGTCGATCTTGTTCAGCACGGGCATCACTTCCAGCCCCTGCTCGATGGCGGTGTAGCAGTTGGCCACGGACTGGGCCTCGACGCCCTGCCCCGCATCCACCACCAGCAGCGCGCCTTCGCAGGCACACAGGGAACGCGACACCTCGTAGGAGAAGTCCACGTGTCCCGGCGTGTCGATGAAATTGAGCTGGTAGGTAGCGCCGTCTTTCGATTTGTAATAGAGGGTGACACTGTGAGCCTTGATGGTAATGCCGCGTTCGCGCTCCAGATCCATGGAATCCAGTACCTGGGCCTCCATCTCGCGCTCGCTCAGGCCACCGCAGATCTGGATGAAGCGGTCCGCCAGTGTGGATTTTCCGTGGTCAATGTGAGCAATGATGGAAAAGTTGCGAATGTGGCTTAAGTCGGTCACAGGTTCGGTTTACTTCAAGGTAAAAGGGATGGAGGCGGAAAAAACTGCGGCAATTCTACCGGTTTTCCACCCGCCTTGCATTAGATGAATCGGAAGCACCAGGCCTATGGCCAGGATATTGAAAAGACTAGGAATACTCGCTGTGACACTGGCTTTGGGCAAAGGCTCTTCTGAGCACTACCGGCTGGTAGCGGTCATCCAGCCGGTTACGCCGGAAATGCCAGCGCAGGGCGGCGAATCCAACAGCCAGCCCCAGCATTCCCGCCAGTGCTGCCCAGCCATCGGAGCCCGTGAAATGATCTGCCGTCAGCGCCAGACCCAGGGCCACCACCAGGGGCATCAGATAAGCCAGCAGAGAACTGGTCACCACCAGGGATTCAGGCACGCCGATTACCACGTCGTCACCCACCGCATAGCGACTGTTCGCCGTTGCACGAAAATGCACGGTCTGACGGCCCAGTTTGGACAGAGCACTGTGACCGCAACCGGCTTTGGCAGAACAGGACTGGCAGGCGGACTGGCGGATGGTTTCAACCCAGACAGCACCTTCTTCCACCGCCACCACGCGCCCGGTTTCTTCAATCATGGCAGGTTTCCCGCTGGATTAGTTGAAAGCGTGTACTTGAAACGGCTATTTGAAACCACTCTACTGAAATCAGGGATGGGGTTCCAGCGCTTTCACGTTATCGGCAACCTTGCTGGCCGTGGCCAGTGGTACCTCACCCACTACGGTCACCAGGGTGGACGAGCCCGGCAAAACGCGATTGACCGCAACGGTGGCCCCACGGGCGCGGTTGGACTGCACGGCGGCACCGGCCTGTGGCTCATAAAAAACGGTGAAGGCCGCCAGACCGTCGGTAAAAACCCGGCTGCTCACACCCGGCTTGCCGGGGCGAGGCATTGCCGGCCCTACCGCGCGAAAGCCTTCCGGCAGCCATTCGGCCTCCCAGGTATTCACGTCCACGGCCGATACCGGCGATCCTGCGGGCGCTGCAGCATCCGCCTGCAGACCGGATGCTGGCTGGAACGCATCACGGGTCAGCGGAACACCGATCTCAAGGGAAACGAATTCAAACACCTCCAGGGGATCACCGTTGTCGGGGCTGGTCTGGGACTTCAGCAGGATTCCGGTTCCCTCATCCAGCCACAGACTGTAGCCATAGCGATGGGCATCCAGGGGCTCGACATTGATACGCACGCCGGCGCGGCCCGCCACACGCTCATTGGCGGCCCGGTCGAAACGGTAGTAGCGGGAGATGGACTGGGCACTTTCCTCCAGGGCGGTGAGCTTGCCCATCGGAGTACCTTGCAGATCGATACGGGACGTGGAATCCGGGTGCAGGCACGTGATGGTGGAGCCCTTGCGCAGGATTTCCGCCGGTTCACCGCTCAGGTGCACCACCCGTTCCCAGACTTCATTTTCAAACGGAGCATGGTAGATGGCCAGCGAGGTGATCTGCCCGCCACTGAGCATGACGGAATGACCCTGATAGCTGGTCTGCCGCGCGGCAGACAGCATCTTCTGTACCCACTGCTCTGCGG
>JBMOPR010000900.1:0-4789 GCA_049323075.1 Pseudomonadota bacterium | reverse complement strand
TTCGTTCAGGGTGATGATGGTGCTTTCCACGTTCGCCATCAGCAGGCTTTCGGTGATTTCGATCTCCAGTTCGCGGCTTTGAATACCGGTGGTCTGTAGCAGGTCGCGGATCACTGTAAGCAGGTTGGGATCGTGGAACTGCCGCGGTGACAGGTTGACTGCAACATGGCCGTTTTCAGGCAAAATCCCCTGTTCGCGGAACAGGCGGATGTGTTCGCAGGCGGTGCGCAGTACCCATTCGCCGATGGGCAGGATCAAGCCGGAATCTTCGGCCACCGGAATGAATTCCGACGGAGGAATGAAACCTTTCTGCGGATGGACCCAGCGCAATAGCGCTTCGTAGCCAGTAAGGCGGTTTTCGGCCAGATCGATCTGCGGCTGGAAGTACAGCTGGAACTGATTCTGTTGCAGTGCCTGCCGCAATTCGCCTTCCAGTGCCAGTTGCCGGGTCAACTCCACGTTCATCTCGTTGGAGAAGAACTGGTAGTTGTCGCGGCCGTGGGCCTTGGCGCGGTACATCGCCAGGTCAGCATTTTTCAGCAACGTGTTGGCATCGTCTGCGTCATCCAGGCCGATGGTGATACCGATGCTGGTGGTGATGATGACTTCCACGCCGGTAAGGCGAATCGGCACTTTCAGCACATCCAGCACTTTGCGTGCAATGGCATCCGCTTCATTCACATGCTGGATTTCCGGTACCAGGATCGTGAATTCGTCGCCACCCATGCGCGCCACTGTGTCGCCGGGGCGGGTGCAGAAGCGCAGCCGGTGGGCAATGGCACGCAGCAGTTCATCTCCCTGATCGTGCCCCATGGTGTCGTTGATTTTCTTGAAGTGGTCAATGTCCAGGAACAGGATCGCCAGCTTGGCCTGGGTACGGCCACAATTGCGGATGGCTTTTTCCAGACGGTTGCGGAACAGGTGGCGGTTGGCCAGTTTGGTCAGCGGGTCGTACAGCGCCAGTTGCTCCAGCTGGTTCTGTACGGACTTCAGTTCGGAAATGTCTGACAGACTGCCCAGGTAGCCGGTCACCAGACCGCCGCTGTCGTGCAGGGGCTTGGCGTGGCAGATCACGTTCACTTCGGTGCCATCGTCCCGCAGCAGGCGGTATTCCAGGCGGAATTCGGCGCCCTGGCCGACGGCATCCTTCCATTTGTTCAGCACGTTGAAGCGTTCTTCCGGATGCAGGCTTTTGACCCAGGCTTCCTGCGTCAGGTGAATATCGTAGATGTTGGTGATCTCGCGCCAGCGGGTGTTCACGTACATATACTGGCCTTCGGAATCGGTCTGGAACACACCCACCGGTGAGGAAGCGGTGAGGGTGCGGAACCGGTCTTCGCTTTCCCGCAGCGCAATGTTGTCGCGTTCGATTTTCGCCACCATGCCGTTGAAAGCGTCCACCAGATCGCCCAGTTCGTCCTCGGTGGTTTTTTCCGCCCGCAGGGAATAGTTGTCGGATTGCCGGATCTTGATCACCGTATCCTGCAGGCGTCGGATAGGGATGGTGACGAAGGACTGCAGCCGTACCGCCAGCAGGAACGTAATGAACAACGAGAACGAGATGATGAAAAAACTGGTGATCAGGTGCAGGAACATGGTCTCCTGGAGATCGCCCATATCGGCCAGCATGTACAAGGTACCGATGCGGGCCTCATCCAGAGTGACCACCTGCGTGACGGCAAGATACTGATCATCTGTCTGCTCGCCGCTGCTGACCAGTTCACCCGGACAATCCAGTTGCGAATAGGACGGGCGGTTGAACGATGCAAACAGTTTGTCGTCTTCAGTGTACAGACAGCCCAGCACCACGCTGGTTCGTGCCTGCAGGGCGTTGAGATTTTCTTTTGCCTGTTCCTCGTCGGCAAATTCCAGCGCAGCCGTGCTGCGATCCGCCAGTATCTTGGCGATGACGCTGAACTCCTCTTCGGTTTTAATTTTTGCCAGTCGGTAATCATACAGGGAGAAGAAAATACCCGAGATGGCCAGGGCAAGCGTACTTGTCGCCATAGCAATCATGACTGTCTTAAAACGAAGAGAAAGTTTACGCATGCTGAACATCACGCATCCTCCTCATCCCGGTAAACCTTGCGCGCAATTTCCAGAAGCTGCGCCCGAATACTGATTTTCTGTTGCTTGGCATTGATCAGGTTGACTTCGATCCTGACACGGCGGCGGTCGTCCAGCACAAAGCCGATGATGCCATCGTTCTTGGCAAAGCCTGCGGTTTCGCCCACGACGAGTGTGGGTGAGGTGATTTCACGTACGATCTTGCGCGACAGGGCGTAGTCGACGGATTTGGTGATGAACAGGATGTGGCACTGTTCGTTATTGTACTGGCGCGGCAGCAGCGTGACTGAAATGCTGCGGTTGCGGGATTTCTTGTCTTGCAGGCTGCGGGTGGCATCCGGCGACGGCAACTCGCCCAGTATGCAGATGTTCAGTGGCGCATCCTGGGTGACAAAGGCGGAATCCGGCCAGTTCACAAACTTGGTGAAGTTGTACAGATAGACAATCTTGACGTCGTATTCACCGGGAACGTTTGCCTGCTGGAGCCCCGAAAACAGCAAGGCCCACAATGCAATTACGCATCGGAGCCAATACTGCTTGTGAGGGCCCGGCTGTTTCATTCAGGTTGTGTCCGCTTTTCTGTTTCCGGTGGCGTCTGACGCCAGATGGCATAGATGTACCAGTGGTCAGTACAGTGTAATGGGCATTACAAATTTTGCAAAAGTTACAACAGGTTAGGTTGTAGCTGACTTGTGTGCATGGTTCACAGTTCAGTCAATAAAAGCGCCTGGATCTCCAGGATCAGACGACGCAGTTCGTCGCGACCGTGGCGGGGCCAGGCATGCATGGCGCCCAGCAGGCCATAGTAGGCGATGAGGGCGAATTTGTTTCCCTTTTCAGTATCGCCCACCAGTTTGCCGTACAGATGACGCAGATGGTCCAACCGGGTGGCGTCCACCTTTTCCACCCCCTGACGCACCCTGTCATTGCTGAAGGCCCACTGACGCACGGCAATTTCCAGGTCCGCATCCGCATTCCACGCGACCTCCAGCAGCAGCGACATTTCGGCCGCCGCGTCTTTTGCGCTCGCGTGAACCTGTTGCAGGGGATCAAGCGTGTGGGTGCTTTCCCATTCATCCATCAGCTTTTCCACATAGTCGTCCATGCTGCGGAAGTGGTGATAGAAGGAGCCGCGGGTAACGTCCAGTCTGCGGGCGAGCTTCTCGCCGGAGATGGCCATCGGCCCCTCGTTGCGCAGCTGGTTGAGTCCCGCCGCGATCCAGTCCTGCTGGTTGACCTGTGCCATTGCTAACTCCTCTAGGCAAAACATACAGGGTTGTATTGTAGAAAGGCCCTGCCTATTCTGTACAGCTATCAGGACCGCCTGGTCATTTTGAGGCCGGAGTGCGGACGATCAACCATAATGATGAAAACAACGGAGGCGATCATGGCGACTCAGGCGGAAGTCATTGGTGTGGCGGAGCAGGGCGTACAGTACAAGGATCTGCCGGGCGATGCGGGGCTGCCGGTGGTGGGCTATACCATTCACAGCATGCTGGATCCCATGGGTTTCGCCCGCAAGCGTTACGATCAGTATGGCGATATTTCCTGGTCCAACGTGCTGGGCATTCGCATGGTAGGCATGTCGGGGCCGGACGCCAACCAGTTTGTGTTCCAGAATCGTGGCGACCTGTTCTCCAACAACCAGGGCTGGGATTTCTTCATCGGCAAGTTTTTCCATCGCGGCATCATGCTGCTGGATTTCGAAGAACACCGTCACCACCGCCGCATCATGCAGAACGCGTTCAAGAAACCGGTACTGGTGGAATACCTGAAGGGCATGAACGAGCCCATCGCACGGGGCATCCGCCGCTGGCAGCCATCGTCGCAGTTCCACATTCTCACCCACATCAAGAACCTGACGCTGGACCTGGCGACCGAAGTGTTCATGGGCGAGAAACTGGGGCGCGAGGCGGACTCGATCAACAAGGCGTTTGTAGACACGGTGCGGGCGGGTTCGTCGCCGATCCGTTTTGCGTTGCCGGGCAGTCGCTGGAAGAAGGGTCTGGACGGGCGCAAGGTGCTGGAGAAATTTTTCCACGCCCGGGTGGCCGACAAGCGCAAGAGCGAGGCCAATGATCTGTTCAGCCAGCTGTGTCGGGCCGAAACCGAGGACGGCCAGCGTTTTTCCGACGACGACGTGGTGAACCACATGGTGTTCCTGATGATGGCGGCCCACGACACCACCACCATCACGCTGTGTACCATGTTCTATCATCTGGCCAAGCATCCGGAGTGGCAGGAGCGGCTGCGGGCGGAAAGCCGGGCTTTGGGCAAGGAACAGCTGGATTACGATGATCTGGATGCAATGGAAGGCATGACGCTGGTGATGAAGGAAGCGCTGCGGCTGTGCGCGCCGGTGCCGTCGATTCCGCGCAAGACAGTGAAGGATGTGGTGTACAAGGGGTACCTGATTCCGAAAGGTTCCATGATCACCGTGTCACCTTACTTCACGCATTTCATGCCGGAATTCTGGCCGAATCCGACCCACTTCGATCCCGAGCGTTTCAGCGAAGCCCGTCGGGAGGACAAGGTGCATCCTTATGCCTATGTGCCGTTCGGTGGTGGCGCGCATATGTGCATCGGCCTGCATTTTGCGGATCTGCAGGTGAAGGCGGTGCTGCACCAGATTCTGCTCCACTACCGCTGGAGTGTGCCGAAGGATTACAAGATGCCGATCGACATGACGTCGCTGCCGGTGCCGGGGGACAAGTTGCCGGTG
>JBMOPR010000899.1:0-4794 GCA_049323075.1 Pseudomonadota bacterium | reverse complement strand
GCGTCACATTGAAGTGCAATTGCTGGGCGACACCCACGGCAACGTGGTGCACCTGTTCGACCGCGAATGCTCGATCCAGCGCAATTATCAAAAGGTCATCGAGGAAGCGCCGGTCAGTCATCTGGATATGAAGGTGCGCCAGAGCCTGTTCGATTGCGCCGTGCGTCTGGGCCGGCATCTGGGCTATCGCGGCGCCGGCACTGTCGAATTCATTTTCGACGCCGACAGCCAGCAGGCCTATTTCCTGGAAATGAACACCCGCCTGCAGGTGGAGCATCCCACCACCGAACTGGTCACTGGCATCGATCTGGTGGAATGGCAGATCCGCGTCGCCAATGGCGAAGCACTGGCATTCGCGCAACAGGATCTGAAGACCATTGGCCATGCCATCGAAGCCCGGGTGAACGCGGAAGACCCTGCCAACAATTACCTGCCGGAAATCGGCACCATTCAGCTGTACCGCGAACCGGTGGCGGAAGGATTGCGCATCGACAGCGGCGTGCAGCAGGGCTCGGAAATCACGCCTTTCTACGATTCCATGCTGGCGAAAGTCATCGCCTTTGGCGACACGCGCGGACTGGCATCGCAACGCCTGCTGCACGGTCTGAACAATTTCGCCATCGGCGGCGTGAAAACGAATCAGGAATTCCTAACCAGCCTGATCACGCGCCCCGCGTTTCACCAGGAATTGACCACGCAATATATTGGCAAGGAATTTCCGCAAGGCTGGCAGCCCTGGGGCGAGCAGATGCACACCGCCATTGCAGCGTGCGCGTTCGCGCTGGAACAGGAACACCGCACCGACGCCGCCATGGCGGGCACACCCTGGCAGAAACTGGGCGGCTGGCGTTTGACAGCTGGTGCCGGTACACCGGCCGTCGCGCGTCTGTGGCTGCAAACCAATAATGGCTTGCGCGAAATCCGCGTCGTTGGCCGGCAAGGCAAATACGACGTGCAGGTAATCGAACCTGCGGCGAAGGACACCCCTTCCACATCAGCGCATTTCGCCATTCACCTGTACCGCCCCGCAGTCGCCCTCACTGACGCGCAGTGGCAGGTGGAACTGGACGGCACCCGCCGCTCACTCGACATCGCCATTACCGAAAAGCAGGTATCGATCAGCTCGCCGCGCCTGCGTCGGTCCTACCGGTTCATCGGACTGGAAGACGCGATGCTGGGTCAGGCGGCGGCTACCAAGAATGCCGGTAATGTCATTCGCGCGCGCATGCCCGGCCTGATCACGGATGTGCTGGTGCAAGTCGGCGATTTGGTGGAAGAGGGCGCCACCGCTGTGGTGATGGAAGCGATGAAGCTGATTCACAACATGCCGTGCCCGGTCAGCGGTACCGTCAAACAGGTATTGGTCGCCGCCGGAGACAAGGTGGAAGACGGCAGCTTGCTGATCGAGATTGAACCGGCGCAATAAAAATTCACGAGGCAGAAACAAAATGTTGAATCCCTACTTCACCGAAGACCACAACCTCCTGCGCGAACAGATCCGCCGCTTCGTGGAAAACGAAATCGTCCCCAACGGCGAAGCCTGGGAAGAAGACGGCTGCGTCCCCCGTGAAATCCTGCGCAAAATGGGTGAGCTGGGCTTCCTCGGCCTCACCCACGCAGAACAATACGGCGGCAGCGGCATGGACGTGCGCGGCGCTGTCGTCCTGGCCGAAGAACTGTCCCGCTCCACCTTCGCCGGCGTCAACATCACCGCGCTGGTGCACACCAACATGGCCTCGCCTCACCTCGCCAACGCCGGCTCACCGGAGCAAAAGCAGAAATACCTGCCCGACATCATCGCCGGCAAAAAAATCACCGCCATCTGTGTCACCGAACCGGGCGCCGGCTCCGACGTCGCCGGCATTCGCACCCGCGCGGTCCAGGACGGCAACGACTGGGTCATCAACGGCAGCAAAATCTTCATCACCAATGGCGTTTATGGCGACCTCTATTTCGTCGCCGCCAAAACCGATCCTACCGCCAAAGGCTCCCGCGGCATCTCCATGTTCATCGTCGAAAAAGGCACGCCCGGCTTCAAGGTCGGACGCGCCCTGAAGAAACACGGCTGGCGCAGTTCCGACACAGCAGAGTTGTTTTTCGACGACGTGCGCGTACCCCAGGCCAACATGCTCGGCGAGCTTAACAAAGGATTTTACGCCGTCATGAAAAACTTCCAGCACGAACGCATCATGCTGGCCGCCATGGGCGTCGGCGAAGCACAGAAGGCGCTCGACATCACTCTTGAGCACGTCAAGACCCGCAAAGCCTTCGGCGCGCCCCTGTTCGAGAAGGACATCATCCGCGACAAACTGGCCCGCCTGCAGACCAAGATTGCACTGGCCCGCAACTACCTGCACTATGTTGCCTGGCTCGACGCACAGGGCGCCGACTGCATCAAGGAAGTCTCCATGCTCAAGGCCAACGCCTGCGAAATTGCCAATGAAGTCATGTACGACTGCGTGCAACTGCACGGCGGCATGGGCTTCATGCAGGAATGCGTGATCGAACGCATGTACCGCGACGCGCGCGTATTGCCCATCGGTGGTGGCGCCACCGAGGTCATGTACGGCGAAGTCGCCAAGCGGCTGTAACGGATGGGCCTCCACTATCCGTTCACCGATCCGCCGGGCACCGGCAACGCCGTCAGCATCACGCCGGATGTGAAATGGCTGCGTTCACCGTTGCCCATCTCGTTGGGCCATATCAACTGCTATCTGCTGCGGGACGGTGACGGCTGGTGCGTACTGGACACCGGCATGAACGGCGCCGCCGCGCGCCAGCAATGGCTGGACGTGATCGAGACCGAATTGCAGGGCGCGCCGCTGACGCGCGTCATCGTCACCCACCATCATCCTGATCACGTCGGTCTGGCGGGCTGGTTGTGCGACCGCTTCCGCATCCCGCTGTACATGTCAGAAAGCGAATATTTCCATTCCCTCGCCTTCAACGCGCCGCGTCGCAGCCAACCTTACTGGGAAGTGGATCAGTATTTCGCGCGGGCCGGCATGTCCCTCGACAGCCAGCAATCGCTTTATGCGAACGACGATTACAATCATATGGTGTCGGAAATGCCCGCCAGCTATCACCGCATCACGGACGGCCAGCGCGTCCGCATCGGCGATTTCGAATGGCAGGCCATCACCACCCGGGGTCACGCGCCGGAACATCTGTCGCTGTATTGCCGCGAGCGCAACCTGTATATCTCCGGCGACCAGCTGTTGCCGAAGATCACCTCGAATGTCAGCGTGTCGCCCGTCGCGCCGGAAGCCGATCCGCTGGCAGACTGGCTCGACGCACACGACAAACTGACGGCGATCGTGCCCGACGCTGCCACCGTGCTGCCGGCCCACCAGCTGCCCTTTACCGGCGTGCATGTGCGGGCGGCGCAAGTGGTGCATCACCACCAGCAGCGCATGGACCAGATTCATACCCTCTGCCAGCAACCCGCCACCGCCCAGGTGCTCACCGAAAAGCTGTTCGACCGCAAACTGGATGCTTTCCAGAATTTTCTGGCGGTGGGAGAATGCATGGCACACCTGCATCGGCTGCTGGCTCTGGGAAGGGTCGAGCGCACGCTGGCGGAGGGTGTTTATCATTTTCGCGCCCTGACCTGATCGCGGCGCTTTCCGAGGGAAGTTTTCATGACCAGTCCAATCGACACCGCCACCCTGTCCGCCAGCTTCACGGACATCATCAGTCGCCGCCGCTCCGTGCGCGGCTTCCTGTCCACGCCAGTGCCGGCCGATACCATCCGCACCATTTTCACCCTGGCCCAGCGCACACCGTCCAATTGCAACACCCAGCCCTGGCTGACCCATGTGGTGAGCGGTGAAAAACTGGAGACCCTGCGCCAGCGCATGTACGAAAATGCCATGCTGGGCAAGATGACGCTGGATTATCCCTACAGCGGCAAGTACGACGGCGTCTACAAGGAACGCCAGTACGACGCGGCGGTGCAGATGTACAACGCTGTCGGCATCGCCCGCGAGGAAAAGCAGAAGCGGCTGGAAGTGTTTCTGCGCAACTACCGTTTCTTCAATGCGCCCCACGTGGCGTTTCTGTTTTTGCCGGAGCCATTTGGCATTCGCGAAGCGGCGGACGTCGGTATGTACGCCCAATCCCTGATGCTGGGAATGACGGCGTTCGGCCTGGGTAGCTGCCCGCAAACATCGCTGGGTTTCCATGCCGATCTGGTGCGTGAAGTGCTGGGCATCGATCCCGCCAACAAACTGCTGTTCGGTATTTCCTTCGGTTACGAAGACACGGCCGATCCGATCAACAACGCCCGTCTGGGCCGTGCTGATTTGGAGGCTACCACGGTATTTCATGACTGAGCGTTTAGCGGGGTTCGTCACTTTGCGCAGTCGCTAGCGCTTCACCTCTGACAGGTCTGCCGTTGCCGCCGCGCTGTGCCGGCGGCAGCGGCAAGCGTCCGCATCCTTCCTTATAGCGCAACCAGCATTTCCGCCGACCTCGCAGTCACCGCTCCCGCGCCGGGTTCGGGTACACTCCGCCGTTCCAGGCTTCTCGAGGTTTTCCCCATGACCGAATCCGATACGCTGGCACCGCTGCGCGTGGCCACTGCACCCTCCCGCCACGACGTCGCACAACTTCGGTTTCATCCCGAGCGGGAAAAGCTGTTCAACGAACTGCACACGCGACCGTTTCCCGTGCTGGAAACCGGCAGCCACATTGAGAAGGACGGCGCGCTCGACGAACTTCGCGGCTTGGTCTCGACCGCCGGAGCGGACGTCGTCGGTGAACTGGTCCAGAAAACCAATCAGCCCAGCGCGG
>JBMOPR010000898.1:0-4794 GCA_049323075.1 Pseudomonadota bacterium | reverse complement strand
TACGGCAATCCATACGCGCCCCAGCAGATACAGTTCCAGTGCGCGGGCGTCGTGAATGAACAGCAGATCCAGGGGGGACAGCGCCAGCAGCAGAATAACGCCCACAATGATGGCGCCGCGCTGTTTGACCACGTTACGGCTGTGGTAGAAGGCGCGGAATTCTGCTTCCAGTTCGGGCGAGAACCGCAGCCCCGAAAAGCCTTGCTTCAACTGGCGGTTGTAAACCTGTAGTTCCTGATCAAACCCCTGCATGTGGCCATGACAACCCGGCTAAGTGTTTCAAAAGTATAGGAGCAAAGCGGCCCCTTGCGTGGGGAGCGCGAAAATTGCGTTATCGTGGTTCGGAATCAGATTTCGTTTTATTGGTGCTCCGCAGCATAACGTGCGGCTGATCTGATGGGAGGCGCTGCCCTGGTGCAAGAGTAGCGCCCCGGCTTGTCATCGTGCAACCCGAGGCATTTCCTCGGGTTATGGGGGCAACAGCTTATTGGAACAGCGTGAGCGCGGTCTGTTTGTCCGCGTTGGCCTGGGCGGCCAGCGCGTTGCCGCTGTCCTGCTGGATACGGTTCTGGGTCTGGCGCGCAACCTGGTCGGCCTGCTGGCGTGAACTGATGGACGCCCGGTTATCGTCATTGCTCACCGTGCGCGGGAAGTCGCGGTTCAGGGTCTGCTCCTGACTCGCCAGGGTGGCCAGGCCGGATTGCACCTGATCCAGGCTCTGGCTCAGGCTGTCGGCGGTTTCCCGTGCGGCAGAAGGGGATTCCACGCCGGTGCGTACCCGCAAACGGTTGGTATCGATAGACTTATTGCCGGATTTGTCGGCCTTGTCCGCCAGCGCCGACAGATTGTTGCTTACCTCGGCGAAGGCATCCTGCAGTTGCTGGCGTTCATTGTCGGAACGCGACGGCTCGGTGGCGGCTTCCGCCAACGCCATGCCCTGACGCAACTGCTCGCCGGCACTGCGCAACTCTGCCTGGGCGGACTGGTTTTTTCCCAGTTCTTCAACCACCTGGCGCCGCTGCAATTGCACATCGCGACCCGGAAAACTGGTACTGACGGAATCGGCAGGAGGCTGGGGTGCGGTGATGGCCTCCCCGTCACGTTTCTGCTGTGCGGGCAGGGGAGCCTGCAGACTGCTGGTATGGGTTGATACGGAACTGCTGATGGGATCCATGAACTTCGCCTCGGGCGCTGGCACGACAGCATGAATCTAGTAGAGGGGCAGCTGCACGTCCAATAGCCAGCAGTTGGGTTTTCGGGGCGGGTTAGATGATGTGGGAACAACTGCCCTTCAGGGCTGGCGTCGGAGCACGCAGGAACCGCTCAGCCGGTCATGCAGCAGGCGTCCGTCCCATATCAGCATGTTGACGATCACGGTGATGTAGAGGAAATACAGGCTGACGCCGAACAGCGCGCAGCGCAGCAATGCCCGCCACAGAGGGATGCGGTTGCCTGCGGCGTCGCACACTTTCATCCTGCACCAGAGTTTGCCGGGCGTAGCCTGCAGCGGCGAGGACTCGAATAGCGGATTGAGAATGGCATAGGCGGCGATCATGAACAGGGCGGCAAACACCATGGACTCATCCATGAAGTGGCCGAACCGGTTGATCAGCCAGCCGCACGCGAACAGCAGCGCGCCGTCAATGATCAGCGCCAGCCAGCGCCGATAATAATTGGCGTAGGGAATCAGCGGACCGGCATCCTTCGCCGCATGTGAGAAAGAAGAGGGTGCTGGCGGTGGTTGCCACCAGGCCAGGAACTGGTCCAGTTCGTCTTCTTCGAAATGATCTTCCAGATGATGGCGACGCTGATCCCACCAGAAGGTGTTGTTCAGGTAGCGGACGGTGTCCGGTATCAGCATCAGTTCGCCGCTTTCCCGCTGTTCGAAAAAAATCTGCACCAGACGTTGCAGAAAACGCAGGGAAAACTCCGCCTTGAATTCGATGTCCAGCAGCGCTTCGGCGTGCACCAGAAAATCCCAGGCGCGCGGATCGTTGCGCAACGCGGGCTGCTCCAGCACTGCTTCCGCCTGATCCACCAGACTGTCCCACTGCTGGTCGAGGAAGTTTTCCCAGGCTTCCTCCTCCGCCGACAGGGGTTCTTCGTGTGGATGCATGGCCTGGCCGTGCACGGGAGTGGGTTCGGGGCGGATCAGTGGCACGTCCGCGTCGGGACGTGATGGAGCGTCCAGCCACCGATGTTCCGGCAATGGTTCTTCCGCCACAGGACGCTGGATCAGCGATGTTGGCTCTGCCGGCGGAGGGCGGGAATCCGGCATGACGGCTGCGATCTGCTCCGTTTCCGCAGGCAGCGTTTCGTTTGGTGTTTCAGGCGGTGCATCTGTGCCGATGGGTCCGGCTGCCGGCGCGACCGTGCGTGGTGCCCTGCGCGGCGCTTCCTCCGCATGCCGTTCCGCCCAGGCCTGTGCCTGCTGGTATGCAGCATGCAGCCGCTGGAAGCCTTCCGGATTCTCATCAGGCTTGTTCTGCTTGAGCAGCACGGCGTACGCTTTCTTGATGGCGCGAATATCGGTGGTAGGCGCCAGCTGCAACACGTCCCAGTAGTTCATCAGAACCAGTGCTCGCCTTCCAGTTCATCCAGCATTTCGTGGAAACGTTTCTGCGCCAGTTTGATCTCGTGCGGGTTCTGTCCTTCCAGCACGGATTCGAAATGCTGCAACAGGTGGGACAGGTGTTCGCGCTTTTCGCCCAGGGCCGATTCGAACATGCGCTCGGCGCGGTGTAACAGCGCGCGGTTCACTTCGTCCTCGCGCGGGTGGAATTTCAGTGTGGCAAGTTTCTCCCGCGTTTTGGCAATGTCGGTTTCGCTCAGGTTGCCGGCGTTGTTCTTGATCAGCGTGTTGAACACTTCGCCGGTGGAATTTACCTTGATGTCCACTTCCAGCAGGCCGTTCATGTCGTAGCTGTAACGCACGTCGATGCTTTCGGCACCGGCCTTGTTTTTCGGCACTTTCACTTCCAGCTCGCCCAGCTTGACGTTGTTGCGCGTCAATCGCGATTCGCCCTGGTAAATATCCACCAGCACGCGGGACTGGTTGTCGGTAACGGTGTAAAGCGTTTTCACCACGCTCACCGGCACCACGGAATTGCGCTCGATGATCGGTAGGAACAGCGTGCCCTGCTTGCCGCCGGGATCGTTTTCGTTGTGAATGCCAGTACCCAGGGTGTAGGGGCAGACGTCGGTCAGCACGATGTCGTCCAGTGCGGCGTCTTTCGCTTTCAGGCCGGCCTGAATGCCGGCGCCCATCGCCACCACCAGATCGGGATCGAGATTCGCGGCCGGCATGCGGCGGAACATGCGCGCGATCATGGAACGGAAAATCTGCATCCGTGTCGCACCGCCCACCAGCACCACGTCGTCCAGATCCGTTGGCGAAATGTCGGCGTCGTTCAGCGCGCGTTCCACCGGCAGCTGGATGCGCGATAGCAGCGATTGCACACGCTGGTTGAAAGTGTCGCGGCGCAGGCTGATGGGTTCCTTCTGTTGCGGCAGGATCAGGTCGAGCTTCACTTCCTCCACCGACGACAGCTTGCGCTTGGCCTGTTCCAGCGTGGAATACAGCTGCTGCACCTGGATGCGGTTCAGCGCATTCTTGTCGATGCCGGTGAGTTCCAGATACCACTGCACCAGCGCTTCCAGAAAATCCTCGCCGCCCAGAAAGTTGTCGCCCGCCGACGCATGCACTTCCAGCACGCCGCTGAAATATTCCATGATGGAAACATCAAACGTACCACCGCCCAGATCCACCACCATGAAGCGGCTGCCTTCGGGTTTTTCGTGCAGGCCGTAGGCCATGGCTGCGGCGGTGGGTTCGTTGATCAGGCGTTCCACTTTCAGGCCCGCCAGTTCGCCCGCCAGTCGTGTCGCCTTGCGCTGCACGTCGTTGAAATAGGCGGGCACGCTGATCACGGCTTCGGTGACGGTTTCACCCAGCAGGGTTTCCGCATCCTGCTTCAGGCTTTTCAGCACCAGCGCCGACAATTCCGGTGATGTGAAATTTTTCTTGCCCAGGGTCTGCTGGTTGTCGGTGCCCATGTAGCGCTTGAACACCGACGCGCACAGGTGCGGATGGCTCAGCAGGCGCTGCTTGGCGAACTTGCCCACCAGCAGTTCGCCGTTGTCGTCCAGCCCCACCACCGAAGGCGTAAGAAAATCGCCGAACCGGTTCGGAATCAGTTCCGGCTTGCCGTCGCGCCAGATGGCGCAGGCGCTGTTGGTGGTGCCCAGGTCGATACCCAAAATGGTCATGCAAATCCGCCTGTTCTGAAGCTGACGCCCACCAGCACAAACAGCACCGAAATCACGGTGACCGGGATGACGTGCCAGGCCAGGGATGTCAGGTTGTGCTCGGTGAGGTTGGGAATGATGCGCAAGCGCGCGTCGACGGCCAGCAGTGCGGTGGCCGCCAGGAAGCTGAGTTTGAGGGTGAGGGTCTGGCTGACCAGGTTGCCGAAGCCGAACCACTGGCTGAAATCCGGCTGTAGCTGGAACGCCATGTAAAGGCCGGTACCGATCTGGATCGCCAGGGCCGGAATGCCGATCTTCTCGAACCGCTGCTCGAAGGTGCGAATATAAGTTGGTGAGCGCTCACGCAATGCCACGGGCAGAATGCAGAAGGACAGCACCAGATGTCCGCCGGTCCAGACTGTGGCACCCAACACATGCAGCATCAACGCTATCGTGTACATCCGGGAGGCTCCTTCTTTGAGCCGGCTATGATAGACCGGCGCACGGGTACAACCAATGGGCAGTTGCCGGGGCGGTCGAAAATCA
>JBMOPR010000897.1:0-4819 GCA_049323075.1 Pseudomonadota bacterium | reverse complement strand
AGTGGGATTTTCTCCGAATGCTGCGGACAAACTTGTTCATCCGCCACCGCAATTCAACCTTCCAGTTTTTCTTTGCTGCCAGCTTTGATTTCGTTACCGTTGTTGCCCGGGAAATCTCGTACACCGCGTGCGGCTCCACGCTGAAACAATTCAGCCCGTACAAGAAGAAGTTGTCGTATAGCTTGTCGACGGGCAAATACACAATTGCACCGAAATCCAGCACCTTTTTCATGCCAGCACGATTCAGCACGTAGCCTTGGGTGCCGATGGCTCCTCTCAGTGGCCGTACCAGCGTATAGCCTGCCGGCAATGTCTGCACAATCTTGCGTTTGCGAATCTTCAGCGACATTAATCGTACCAAGTGCGCATTTTCGTCCAGTTCCACGATCCCGCGCAGCAGATCCCCCAGCCCCGGTTCTGCCACTACATCATCTTCAAACAAGCAGATGTGGGACAACCCCTGGTCGTAGGCACGCTGGATCAACCGGTAATGAGACAGATAGCAGCCCACTTCAGCTGACGTCAGCGGTGTGCGCCGGTAGATTACCGCTTTATCCTGGGACAACCGCTCGCGTCCCTGCAGCGCTGGCATCTCTTTGCGTCCGTCAACGGCGGGCTGGATTTGCGCGGCAATATTCTGTTCCTCCAGGGTGCGCTTCAGTTCCAGCGCAACTGGATTCTCCGGGTTTAGCGCAATGATCCAGGCATTCAGGCTCATGATATTTTCCGCAAAGTCCAGGACGTTCGGCAGTTCTCAGCCCCGGTGAGAACTGCATCACCGGCAAGCCGCGCAAGTATCTGGCGATTGCCCGGCGCTGACAAGTAAGGCTGTCAAATTTGTGGGCCGGTTGTCTGTGGGGGCGGGTCAGGTCGCTCTATAATTCGAATACAACGCCGTAAAGGATCCCCCCATGCTCGCCCGCTGGCTCTACACCCTAGCCTTCTACCTGGCCACCCCGGTCCTGCTGTTCCGGCTCTTTCAGCGCGGCCGGGACAATCCGGGTTACCGTCAGCGCATTCCCGAGCGGTTTGGCCTGTACCGTAATGCTCCGCTCGAATCCAGCCTCTGGCTCCACACCGTGTCCGTTGGCGAGTTCATGGCTGCTCAGCCTCTGATCAGGCGGCTCCTGCAGGCCTATCCCGATTCCGCCGTTGTCATCACCACCATGACACCCACTGGCTCGGAGCGGGTACAGTCGGCCTTCGCCACTGAAATCCAGTCCGGCCGCGTGGTCCATGTCTACCTGCCCTATGAGCTGCCCGTCGCCATCAACAGGTTCCTCACTCGCTTCAGTCCGCGTATTCTGGTGGTGCTGGAAACCGAGTTATGGCCGAATTTGATCCACTTTACCCATAAGCGTCGCATTCCGATCCTGATCGCGAATGCACGGCTATCGGAAAAATCGGCCCGGGGTTATCGCCGTGTATTGACCCTTGCCCGTCCGATGCTGCGTGAAATCTCCGTCATTGCGGCCCAGTCCGAAGCCGATGGCGAACGTTTTATCGACCTGGGATTGCCGCCGGCATCACTGCAGGTGACGGGCACCGTCAAATTCGATCTGAACGTCGATGACGAACTCTTGCTGCAGGCAAGGGCTCTGCGCCAGCAGTGGGGGGAGCAGCGCAAGGTCTTCATTGCCGCCAGTACCCATGAGGGCGAGGACGACCAGATCCTGGAAGCCTTCCGCCTGATTCACTGCGAAAGGCCTGATGCCCTGCTGGTGCTGGTGCCGCGCCATCCGGAGCGTTTCGAGAGCGTCGCTGCCCTGCTGCAAAAGCACGGCTGGAAAACCGCCCGCTTCAGTCAGTCCCAGCCAGTGACGCCGGAAACCAGCGTGGTACTGGGCGACGTGATGGGGCAGATGCTGAAGCTGCTGGCGGCGGCAGATGTCGCCTTCATTGGTGGCAGCCTGGAGCCGGTGGGTGGCCACAACATGGTAGAACCGCTGGCGGTGGGTATCCCCGCCATCACCGGACCCCACGTGTTCAACTTCCAGATGGTGGCGGATCTGCTGACGGAGCAGGGGGTGCTGACCACCGTGACCACGCCGCTGGGGCTGGGGCAGGCGGTGCTGGCGCTATTCAATGATGAAGCCGGGCGGCAGCGCCTGGCCCGGCAGGGCCGCACCGTGGTGGAGCAGAACCGGGGTGCGCTGGACCGGGTTCTCTACCATATCCAGCGCTTGCTCGTCCGCACCTGAACTGCCTTTGTGGTTGCTGCTCCCGCTGGCGCTGTATATAGTTCCCGCCACTCTTCTCTTTCCCGGCGAATCCGCGTATTTCCAGTGGTTTTACCGGTTGAACACCAGACCAAGTGAGCAGCCCGATGAGCGCATTCTCCAACGATTTTCTCAGCCAGAACGCCCAGGTCGACCAGGCCTCGGTGCAGCCGTTTCCCAACTCGCGCAAGGTGTACGTACAGGGCAGCCAGCCAGACATCCGCGTACCCATGCGCGAAATTTCGCTGCACGACACGCCCACCGACATGGGCGGCGAGAAAAACCCCCCGGTCTTTGTGTATGACACTTCCGGCCCTTACACCGACCCGGCTGCGATCATTGATGTGCGCAAGGGGCTGGCGCCGATCCGCCAGGGTTGGATCGCCCGCCGCAACGACACCGAGCAGCTGATCGACCTGAGTTCCGCCTACGGTCGCCGCCGCAAGGCCGATCCGATGCTGGAAAACCTGCGTTTTGGCCACTTGCATACGCCGCGCCGCGCCAGGGCCGGCGCCAACGTCAGCCAGATGTATTACGCCCGCAAAGGCATCGTCACGGCGGAAATGGAATTCGTCGCCATCCGGGAAAACATGAAGCTGCAGGAAGCCCGCGAACTGGGTCTGCTGCAACAGCAGCATCCGGGCGAATCGTTCGGTGCCAGTATCCCGCAGGAAATCACGCCGGAATTCGTGCGCCAGGAAGTGGCTGCCGGCCGGGCCGTGATTCCGGCCAACATCAATCACCCGGAGCTGGAGCCTGCGATTCTGGGCCGTCACTTCCTGGTGAAGATCAACGCCAACATCGGTAACTCCGCGCTGTCTTCCTCCATCGAAGAGGAAGTGGCGAAGATGACCTGGGCCACCCGCTGGGGTGCCGACACCGTGATGGACCTGTCCACCGGCAAGAACATCCATGAAACCCGCGAGTGGATCATCCGCAACGCGCCGGTGCCCATTGGCACGGTGCCCATCTACCAGGCACTGGAAAAAGTCGACGGCGTGCCGGAAGAGCTGACCTGGGAGCTGTTCCGCGACACCCTGATCGAGCAGGCCGAGCAGGGCGTGGATTACTTCACCATCCACGCCGGCGTTCTGCTGCGCTATGTGCCGCTCACCGCCAAGCGTCTGACCGGCATCGTGTCCCGTGGCGGTTCCATCATGGCGAAGTGGTGTCTGGCCCATCACAAGGAAAACTTCCTCTACACCCATTTCGACGAAATCTGCGAGATCATGACGGCCTATGACGTGACTTTCTCGCTGGGGGATGGCCTGCGACCCGGCTCCATCGCCGACGCCAACGACGAGGCCCAGTTCGGCGAACTGCACACCCTGGGCGAACTCACCACCAAGGCGTGGGAACACAGCGCCCAGGTGATGATCGAGGGTCCCGGTCACGTGCCCATGCACATGATCAAGCGCAACATGGAAGAGCAGCTCAAGCACTGCCATGGCGCGCCGTTCTACACCCTGGGCCCCCTCACCACCGACATCGCGCCGGGCTATGACCACATCACCTCCGGCATCGGGGCCGCGATGATCGGCTGGTACGGCACCGCCATGCTCTGCTACGTCACGCCCAAGGAACACCTGGGCCTGCCCAACAAGGACGATGTGAAGCAGGGCCTGATTACCTACAAGATCGCAGCCCACGCGGCGGACCTCGCCAAGGGCCACCCCGGCGCCCAGATCCGCGACAACGCCATGTCCAAGGCCCGCTTCGAGTTCCGCTGGGAAGACCAGTTCAACCTAGCGCTGGATCCCGACACCGCCCGCTCCTACCATGACGAGACCCTGCCCAAGGAAGCCCACAAGGTGGCCCACTTCTGTTCCATGTGTGGCCCCAAATTCTGCTCGATGAAGATTACCCAGGACGTACGCGACTACGCAGCGAATCAGGCTGCCAGCCAGGCACAGGCTGCCCTCGACGCCGAGCAGGGCATGCAGGAGAAATCCGCCGAGTTCAAGGCGCAAGGCGCTGAAATCTATCATAAAGTCTGAGGCGGGGCAGATTGCGTTGAGACGGTAGCCTTTTGTGGCTAGCCTTTAAGGATGAACCTTGAAACCGTCGGGAGAGTTTCATGGACGTGAAGGACGGACCCTGCTTTTCAGGCGATGATGTTGAAATCCTTGAGAAAACCACAGTATACGAAGGTTTTTTCCGGATGCACCGCTACCGCCTCAAGCACCGGCTGATCGAAGGTGGCTGGAGCCGCATCATTACACGCGAATGTTTCGACCGTGGCCCGGCGGTTGGCGTGCTGTTGTACGACCCTTACCGCGATAGCGTGGTATTGCTGGAGCAGTTCCGCATCGGTGCCCTGGATGCGCCGGAAGGGCCCTGGCAGCTGGAACTGGTGGCCGGTATCGTCGAGGAAGGCGAAACGCCGGAAGACGTGATTCACCGGGAAGCCGTCGAAGAAGCTGGCAGTGATGTGCTGGACCTGGAGTACATCGCCGAGTACTACCCCAGTCCGGGCGGCAGCAATGAAAAACTGTTCCTGTATTGCGGTGGCATCGATTCCAGCGGTGTCGGCGGGGTGCACGGACTGCAGGAAGAAGGCGAGGATATCTGGGTGCAGGTGTTTCCCCGCGCGGAAGCCT
>JBMOPR010000896.1:0-4841 GCA_049323075.1 Pseudomonadota bacterium | reverse complement strand
CGTCGACACCAACCTGCACCGCGAGCGTGATGCCGGCACCAGCGGCCGCTGCATCGTCATGATCACCCCGGACGCCGAGCGTACCATGCACACCTTCCTGGGAATTTCGGAAAAGGTGTCGGAACTGGAGCTGCACGCTGACGCCATTGCCGCCTCCCAGTACGTCTATCTGGAAGGCTACCTGGTCACCTCCCCCAGCGCCCGCGCTGCCGCCGTCAAAGCGCGCCAGATCGCGGAAAGCCAGGGGGTGAAAACCGCCCTCACCTTCTCAGACCCCAACATGGTGAAATTTTTCCGCGACGGTCTGCAGGAAATGGCGGGCAACGGCGTCGACCTGCTGTTCTGCAACCGCCAGGAAGCGCTGTTCTGGGCGGAGACCGACAGCATCGAGGAGGCCGCCGAGCGCCTCAAGACCACCGCCAAAACCTTTGCCATCACCCTGGGCAGCGAAGGCGCCCTGGTATTCGATGGCCAGGACACCCACCTGGTGCCCGCCACCCCGGTCAAGGCCGTGGACACCAATGGCGCCGGGGACATGTTTGCCGGCGCCTTCCTGTACGGCCTGACTCACGGCTACAGCTACGCCCAGGCCGGCGCCCTGGCCACCAAGGCCGCTGCCCGCCTGGTCACCCAGTTCGGTCCCCGTCTCAAGCCTGAAGAACACAAACCCCTGTTGTAACAGAGGCTTGCCCGCGCGATTCCGCCCGTCACCTGCCACGGGTCAGGAATCGCGCCATCTTCCCCTGCTGTGCCCGCCGGATTGTCTACACTGAAAAGACCCCCGCAGTGCGGAACCTCAATGGAAAGGCAGTCGCATGTTTCTCGAGTCAAACTACACCGAGCAGTTTGAGAAGGTGGACAACCACACCAAGCATTTACTGGAAGTGGCCTTGCAGGGCATTCCCCCGCTGGGCGCGGCGCTGACCTATGAATGCTTCGAGGATCTGTATGCTGCCGACGCCAACCGCGACTGCGTGTTCGTGGTGGAAGAAGGCGCCATCGGCCACCAGCAGGACGGCAAAACCCTGTTCCATTACGACGCCGGCGACCTGGTGGGCATGACCCAGGGCGTCGAAATGCCCCGCGCCAAGTACTATGCCGAATCCCCTGTCCTGCTGCGCCCTTACAATCGCGACGCCCTCTGGGCCGCCGCCATGGCCAACACCGACAAGGCCCGCGAATGGGGCACCTACCTGATTGCCGAATGGGGCCGCCAGACGGCTGTCATCGCCGCCATCGAACCGGAAGTGGACCGCACTTCCCTCGGCTTCCAGACCTTCAAGCCCGGCGAAACCATCATCCAGGAAGGCACCGAATCCGACACCGTTTATTCCATCGTGGAAGGCCACGCCGAAGTGTTCGTCAACAACATCAAGGTGGGCGAAGTGCTGGAGGATGAAATCTTCGGCGCGCTGTCACTGCTCACCAACAGCCCCCGCACCGCCACCGTGATTGCCGACGCACGCTGTCTGGTGATGGTGGTACCGCGTCACCAGTTTGAAACCATGATCAAGAACCACCCGCGCATCTGTTTGAGCCTGATGGAAAACATGGCGCGCCAGATCGTGTCGCTCAACAAACAGGTCACTGCCGCCAAGAATCCCTGAACCATCGCATCAGTTGTAGAGGTACGCTCATGGATGCCATCGTGAAAAAAGACATCGTGCATTTCGATCCGCCGTCGCTGCGCGCCGTGGAAAAAGCCACTGCGTTTTCGCGCTTCTATTTCAACCCGCAGTATTTTGGACTGGAAAATGTCGACGCGCTGAAACCGGCGTTGTATGTCAGCAACCATTCCATTTATGGTGTGCTGGATTCGCCGCTGCTGTTCGAAAAGCTGTTCAAGGACAAGAACATCGTGCTGCGCAGCCTGGGCGACCACTTTCATTTTGAAGTGCCGCTGTGGCGCGACATCATGATAGAAGGCGGCGCCGTGCCCGGTACCCGGGAAAATTGTGCGCACCTGATGGAAGCCGGTGAACATATTCTGGTGTACCCGGGCGGTGGCCGCGAAGTGGCCAAGCGCAAGGGCGAGGAATACAAACTGACCTGGAAAACCCGCACCGGCTTCGCCTACATGGCGATGAAATACCAGTATCCGGTGATTCCGGTAGCAGCATTGGGCGCCGACGATGCCTACGACGTGGTGTACGACGCCTACGATTTCATGAAAAACCCGGTTGGCCGCTGGCTGCTGAAAAACAAGACCGTGGCAGACAAGCTGCGCAGCGGCGACATGCTGATGCCCATCGCCAAAGGTATCGGCCCCACCCTGATTCCGCGCCCGGAAAAATTCTATTTCGGCTTCGGTGCGCCCATCAGCCCGGCAGCCTTCAAAGGCAAGGAAGACGACAAGGAAATGCAGTGGCAATTCCGCAAGCAGATCATGGACGCGCTGGAAGGTGAACTGAACAAACTGCGCCTGCACCGGCAGCGCGACACCAAGGTAAGCCTGCTGCGGAAACTGCTGACCAAGAAAAAGAACGCGCAGTAACTTTCATCGTGCGCAGATGGGAAAAGGGCGATACCGGTGACGGCATCGCCCTTTTGTTTGGCGCCTGTGGTCTCAGGGATTTTCCCGGATGGAAATACTGTTGAGCCGGCCACCCGCCGGCAACGTGCAGATCATCGAATAGCTGCCCCAGAAATTGTCCGCCGCAATATTGGGTATCGCCACCCAGCCGGGCCCACCGGCAGCGAACTGGGACTGAACCACCGCATTCACACCGGCGCCATTGGCCGCCATGCTGTAGAGCGTGCAACTGGTTCCCGCTATCGATGTGTTGAACCACACACCGTTGGTGCCGGCTACGTTGTCCGCCTCGTCCACGATGACCGGACAGGTGATCCGCAAAGGCCCATTGGAATTGTTGCGGATACCGAAGTTGTCACGGGTAAAATTGCCAACCTGCGTGCCCAGCATCGCATCGCAGTAACTGCCGTTATACAGCTGCCGGTTGTCCGCCGCCTGCGCCTGGGTAAATGCGCCAACTGTGCCGAGCAGCACGAATGAAGCCAGAGAGAGCGTTTTCATATTCAGATCCTTCCATTGAGCACCGAGAATGAGAGGTTGCGTTGCAACGGGCAACAACCGGCGCTCGCGCAACAGTACTCATGGTAAGCGGCGGCCACGGTGCCGCAATTGCAAGGTTTTTTCCATGCAAGCGCCTTTGCGTTGATGCAACAGGCTGTTGTGATTGGATTAATTGAACCGCAATGCGGCAGTGCCACCGCAAAGCTGAAAAATTGCCGCGTTTGCGGTGGCAATAACGACAGACTGGATGGAAGGAAAAACGCTTAGCCGTTCTGATCGAATTTGCGCAGATGGTATTGCACCAGCTGGCGGGAAATGCCCAGCAACTTGCCGAGCCCATTCTTGGAGTGCGTCACCTGGCTGGCGAGGCTGAAAATATGTTGCTCGATGGCACCACTCACCTGCTTTAAATCGAACTGTGCCATCTGGTTATACAGCAGTGGATTCACCAGCTTGCCGATGGTTGCCTCCAGCGGCGCTGGTTCCGACACCATCTGCGTCAACACATGCGCAAACTGCACTTCATCCAGCTGCTCGGCATTGGCCGCAGTCTGCAGCACATGATTGAAGCCATAGCGCATGGCATAGACGGTTTCGGCACAATCGGGGCAGCGGGTCAGACCCAGCAGGAAAGGCGGCAGGGGCAGGCGTGGCGCGGATTTCAGTGTGTCGACGAAATTGCCGTCGGCCAGCGTGAAATTGATGACGGCAAGCACAGGGGGCGTTTGCGTCAAGACTTCGCAGGTTTCGGCGACACTGGTCGTGACCTGCACGCTGGCCTGGGGCGCCAGCCGTTGCAACACCCCGCACAGACGGCGCTGCGCGTGCTGATCTGCCTCCGCCAACAATATGCTATTGATTCTGGTGCTGAACATTCCGTGTTTCATCCTGCGGCAATCGCGCGCCGCCATTGTTGCGCTGGTGTCGATATGATTCACGACGCCCTTCACATTAGGCGTGGTCCACCTGAAAGGCAATTGCGCAGAGCGGTGATTGTGCCAACTGGCGTGGGCAATATTGCAGACAGTGAATATCGGAAACCGGGAGCCGGGTGTTGTACGAAAAGTGGTGCGAGTTTGTTGACGGGGGCGGTGATCGCCCGCTCAACTCACCACCAGCGGACAACCATACAACGGGTGACAGATTACCTGGGTTTTCACATTGAACACGCATTCGATCAGATCCGGCTGCAGTACCTGTTCCGGCGTGCCGGCGGCAATCAGGCTGCCCTCGTGCAGCATCAGGATGCGATTGGCAAAGCGTGCCGCCAGATTCAGGTCGTGCAGAATCACCAGCACCGCGATGTCCGCCGCGCATACCTGCCGCACCACCTGCATCAGTTCGATCTGATGGGCAATATCGAGCGCCGACGTGGGCTCATCCAGCAGCAGCAGACGTTCGCCATCGGCCACCGGCTGCCACACCTGCGCCAGCACCCGCGCCAGTTGCACGCGCTGACGCTCGCCACCGGACAGCGCCGTGTACGCGCGCTCCGCCAGTTTGCGCACATCGCACACCTGCATGACGTCGTGCACGATGCCATCATCGATTTTGCGTCCGGTCGCGTGCGGCATCCGGCCCATCGCCACCACTTCCTGCACGGTGAAAGAAAACTGCAGTGTGGAAGATTGCGGCAGCACGGCACGCATGCGGGCCAGTTGCGCCACCGGCCAGCGCGTCAGCTCGCGGCCATTGAATTGAATGGTGCCGGCACTGGGTTCCACTTCACCTGCCAACAGACGGAATAGCGTGGTCTTGCCCGCGCCATTGGGGCCGACCACGGCGACACATTCGCCCGCCTTCACCT
>JBMOPR010000895.1:904-4843 GCA_049323075.1 Pseudomonadota bacterium | reverse complement strand
CCCAGGATGGCGGCGACGTCGGCGTGATCACACCGGGTGGCGGCATTGATGTAGGTTTGCCGATCCAGTTGCCCGGCGTAACCAAGGGCGCTGCCGAACTGGGCATCATCAGCACGCGCACCGGCGATCTCAGCCTGCTGGTCAACGACAGCATTCGCGTCAACCAGTCGCGCACCTTTGCCCTGGATGGCGACATCATGATGTGGGCGAGTGAAGGCGATATCGACGCCGGTCGTGGTGCCAAGACTGCAACCGGTGCCGCCAACGTCAACGTCACCATCGACGCTACCGGCAAGGTGGTGGTGGATTACGGTGCGGTGATCGCCGGCAGCGGTATCCGCGGCGCGGGTGATGTGTCGCTGTTCGCACCGGCCGGCATCATCGATGCGGGCGATGCGGGCATCGGAGCGCGCGGCAATATCACGCTGGCGGCGCAACAGGTGGTGGGTGCAGACAATATCGACGTCGGTGGCGTTTCCATCGGCGTGCCGACCAATGCCGGCGTATCCGCCGGAGTGACGACAGCGGGAAGTGTGGGCAGCGCCGCCACCAGCGCCAGCATGGGCGAAGTGGCGGAACAGGCAGAGGGCGGTGACGAGGCGACAGAGCAGGTTGCATTCCTGACCGTCGAAATCATCGGTCTGGGCGACTGACCGCATGCTTTTGCTTTGACGTAAAGATTTAACGCTAAAGGTTCAATGGGGAAAGAAAGTGAGTGCATACGTGAAAAGTCTCAGTTGCAAAATGATTCTCTGTCTGCTCATGACGCTGCTGTCGACCCAGGCATCGGCGTGGTGGAATGACAAATGGAACTACCGGGTGCCGCTGACGCTGGATGCGTCGATTTCCGGCGCCAATATTGAGACGTCGCAAACCGAAGTTCCGGTTCTGGTACGACTGCATGCCGGCAATTTCCAGGATTTCATGCTGCTGAAAGATGATCTGTCGGACCTGCGTTTTGTTGGCAACGACGACAAGACCCCGCTCAAGCATTTTGTGGAGCACTTCGATCCGGTTAACCAGATGCTGTTTGTGTGGGTCAAACTGCCGCAGCTGACGGGTGGGATTGCCACCGAGCAGGTCTGGCTCTATTACGGCAATGCCGATGCTGTTGGCACCACCGTCAGCGGCGATGCCTACGAAATCAGCCAGAGCCTGGTGCTGCCCTTCAATGCCACGGACGCGCAAGTCAGCGACAAGACCGCCTACGCCAATGTGGTGGAAAACCATGATGCGACATTGAACCCGGCGTCGATCATTGGCAGTGGTTCCCAGTTTGGTGGCACGCAATATCTGGTAATCCAGGATTCGCCTTCCATGCGCATGGTGCCGGAAAGCGGTGCAACCTTTTCGGCCTGGGTCAAGCCGACCGGTTCCCAGGTGGATGGTGTACTCTTTGCCCGCCACAGCGGCAGCAGTCACATTGAACTGGCCATCAGCGGAAACCTGCTGTACGCAAAACTGAACAATGGCGGTTCCAGTTTCGAGACGCCGCGTTCGGTGCAATTGACCACCGACGCGTGGCAACACGTTGCCCTGGTTCTGGGCGCTGACAATATGAAACTGATGCTGAACGGCGATGCGGTCGCCTCCATTCCCGTTCAGTGGAACGAACTGGGTGGCAGCACCATCATCGGCGCGACGCTGAACGGTGAGCGTGGCTTTGTCGGCGAAATGGACGAAGTGCGCTTCGACAAGACTGCGCGCAGTCTGGACTGGATCAAGCTGGCCGCCATCAACCAGGGTCCGCAGGATACGCTGATTGCGGTGCAGCCGGCAGAACAGCTGGGCAGCGGCGGTCACGGCAGCCAGATGTTCGATGTCATTCTGGGCAGTCTGGACGAAGCCGGCTGGGCGGTTATTTTCGTGCTGGGGATCATGGCGGTCATGTGCTGGATGGTGACGATTGGCAAGACGTTGTACATCCGCCGTTCCAGCAAGGACAACGCAGCCTTTCTGGAGCAGTACAAGAAACTGGCGGGCCAGGACCCTGCGATTCTGGACATGGATGAATCCACCGAAGACGCAAAGCTGGCGCATTCGCCCATCGCCCAGGCCATCTTCGGCAAGCACGACCATTTCCAGAGTTCCTCGCTTTATCACCTCTATCATCGCGGCATAAAAGAAGTCCGTGGCCGCATGGGCAACAGCGTGGGCGCCCGTGCCGCCGGATTGTCACCGCAGGCAATTGACGCAATTCGCGCTTCGCTGGATGCCGACATGACGCGGGAAATGCAGGTGCTCAACGGCAAGATGGTCGTGTTAACCATCGCGGTGAGCGGCGGGCCGTTCCTGGGTCTGCTCGGAACCGTTATCGGGGTCATGATTACGTTCGCGGCGATTGCTGCCAGCGGTGACGTGAATATCGGTGCAATCGCACCGGGTGTCGCGGCGGCGCTGGCGGCGACGGTGGCGGGCCTGCTGGTCGCGATCCCGGCGCTGTTTGCCTACAACTACTTGGTGTTGCGGATCAAGGATGTGACCGCCGATATGCGGGTTTTCATCGACGAATTCGTCACGCGCATTGCTGAATACTACGGTCAGTGAGGTAACGCCATGCAAGTGCAGGAAGAATCCAAAGCGTTCGATGATATCAACGTTACGCCCATGCTGGATCTGGCGTATGTGCTGCTGATCATTTTCATCATCATGACGACGGCAACCGTGCAGGGCATTACGGTGAATCTGCCCAAGGCCAGTACCGCGCCCAGTCTGGCGAAACCGAAAACCAAGGCGATCACCATCACACAGGACGGCACGATTTACCTGGATACGTTTCCGGTGTCGCTGCCGGATCTGGAATCGCTGCTGACCCAATACAAAGCGGTAAATCCGGAGCTGCCGGTGGTGATCAAGGCGGACGCTGCCATCCAGTATCAGCGGGTGGTGGAAGTGCTGGATCTGATGGGCCGGCTTGAAATCCGCCAGATCGGCCTGGTTACGCAGAAACTGGTCAAGTAAGCATGACGACACGAACTGCATTGGCCAGAGCCCTGCCTGCGATTCTGGTAGTTGTCGTGGTGATTCTGGCGCTGGTGTTTGCGTATTTCATCCGCCAGACGCTGGGCGACAAGCCGGTACAGCAGAAAAAAATGGTGCAGCAGGTGACGATCATCGCGCCGCCACCACCACCGCCGCCACCACCGGAAGAGCCCGAGCCAGAACCGGAGGTCGAGGAACCCATCGAGGAACAGCCGGTGGAAGAGGCCATGCCCGACGAGCCCATGGATGAAGCGCCGGCCGCTGATCTGGGTGTGGACGGAGACGCATCCGCCGGCAGTGACGGCTTTGGGCTGGTGGCGCGCAAGGGAGGACGCAGCATGCTGGGCGGTGGCAGCCCGTATGCGACGGAAGTGCAGACATCCATCACGGATGTGCTGTCGGCGGATGACCGGCTGCGTCACATGGGCTATGTCGCGGTGCTGAAGTTGTGGATAGACGAAAGCGGAAAATTGAAACGGTACGAAGTGCTGCAACGGGAAGGCAAACCAGAAGTTGAAGCGCTGTTGAAAAATGCATTGGCCAGTGTTGACCGGTTCGAGAATCCGCCGCCGCTGGAATTACCGCAGCCCATCAAACTGCGGATACGCTCACAATTGTAGTGTTTGGGGATCAGTAATGAAAAAATTCAGTTTGGCTCGCATTACGGCAGCCTGTTTGCTGGCGGGTGGTGCTCATTCAGTAATGGCGGCAGAGCCCGCCAAAATCAGTTCCGATGACCTGCTCAACATCCTGATCCAGCAAGGAGTGGTTGACGAGAAGCAAGTCAATGAAGTGGTGAGGAAGGCGCAGGAAAAAACCCGCCAGCAATACCAGTCCGGCGTGGAGTCCGTTCCGGCCGGCAAGGCCGATGCCAGACCGGCGCAGGATGGTTCGGTAGTGCGCGTGCCCTATGTTCCGCAGTACATCCAGGACGACATTCGCGACAAGGTCAGAACC
>JBMOPR010000895.1:0-894 GCA_049323075.1 Pseudomonadota bacterium | reverse complement strand
TGCGCGAGGAAGTGGTGGCGGATGTGATGAAGAAAGCGGAGCAGGAACGCTGGGGCATTCCCGGTACGGCGCCGGACTGGACGCAGCGTATCAAGTTCTCCGGCGATGTACGGCTGCGGGCTGAATCCATCATGTTTGCCGATGGCAATGAGCAGCTTCTGTATCCCGATTACATGAAGATCAACAAGTCGCAGACGGAAACAGGCCAGTATGATCGGCTCAACGTGACGGAAGATCGCCAGCGGCTGCGCAGCCGCTTTCGTTTCGGCATGAAAGCCAAGGTCACCCAGGGAGTGGAAGCCGGCGTACGCGTAGCAACCGGTATCAGTTCCAATCCGGTATCCACCAACGAAACATTGGGGGACTATGGCAAGTCATTCGATGCGCAGATTGACCGCGGCTATCTGAAATACAACAGCCATGCAGAAGACGTGGTGCTGATTGGCGGCCGGTTTGAAAATCCCTTTTATCGTACCGATCTGATCTGGGACAACGATCTGCAGTTTGATGGCGTTGCGGGTTCCTGGTACTGGATGCGGTCCAGCAGCTGGGAAAGTGAGGACCGGCAGTGGGATCCGTATGTCACCTTTGGCCTGTTTCCGGTCGATGAGTTTGAACTGTCTGGCGATGACAAATGGCTGGTGGGTGCGCAAACAGGCTTCAGTTACCAATCCTGGAGCCAGAACGAATGGCGCTTCGGGCTGGGCTATTACCAGTATGAGAATATGCCCGGCGTCAAAAACGAGGTGAACCGAAACGATTTCGACTACACGGCACCGGATTACATCCAGAAAGGCAATTCCTATTACAACATTTCCAATGTGGAGCCCTATTCGCCGGAGAACCAGCTGTACGCACTGGTGTATGACTACAGTATCGTGGATGTGCTGATGG
>JBMOPR010000894.1:0-4852 GCA_049323075.1 Pseudomonadota bacterium | reverse complement strand
GATCACCTCCTGCGCCTGCAGTGCATCGCGTTCCAGGATTTTTTCGCAGCTGGAGAGCAGATACAGCGCCTCGTTGCGCCCGGGATTCCAGACCAGTCGCCGGAATAATTGTGGCAGTGGAATATGCTCAGGCGGCGGCTGGAACGGCTGCCAGCCGGGCGTGGCGTTTTCATCCGCCAGCAGGCAATACTCAATGCGCGGTGACGGTCCGATGTCATCGAAAAAGCGCCAGGAAGGAACCAGGGCGGGCAGTAGATAGCGCAGCATGGGCAGGTGGACTCGGTAAGCGATTGCAGAGAGCTTAGTCAATTCAGCGGTTTTTGAAATCCATAATTGAGCTTGGGGCAGAATCAGTCGCACTGCCCGTTGAGTCGGGAACAGAATTGGGGAATGCTTGACGCAGGCAATCGATTCAAACAGCACGCCCGCCCCGTCCCGCCCGATCGCCAAGGAATGATTTATGCGCATCACAACCCTGATGGTGCTTGTCTTCGCAATCTGTCTGCCTGTTCCTGTTCAGGCGGCCGTGGGTGACCCGCCTCCGCCCATTGAAAAGGGATTGCTCGACTGCTCGTTGTACCGCTATGGCAGCCAGTTCGATGCGGCGGTCGCCCGCACGCTGAAGCGGATGGCGGATGCCACCTATACCGATCCGACCCTGAAGGCAGCGTTCGAAGGCGCCACGCGTCAGGATGTGACCGACCGCTTCTACCAGCTTGAACTGCTCTACCGTGTGACGGATTGTCCGCAACCGGTGGTGCGCGGTTACGCCGGTGCGCGCCAGGTGGTGTTGCAGGTGAGCGCGCTGCAATCACCGGTGTGCGAGCAGCTGGTGAGCAGCGAAACGTTGCGCCTGTCCGGATTGGTAGTGGAACCGCTGCACGTTCCCAGCGGCGAATTGCGCTGCGGGCTGGCGCGCAACCAGGTGCCGGGATTGCTGACGCTGGGACGGCTGACCCAGGCCGGCAGAAGCCTGCCGGGTGAGAATACCGTGACGGTCATCGCGAGCGGCCCGTTCGCGGAACCGGCGCCGGTGGTGGGACGGCCACCGGTCACACCCGCATGCCCCAGCGAGACCGGGCGCCCAGACCCCGTGATCGAAGACATGCTGGCCAAGCAAAGCGTTGTCCATTACGACTTGCCCCGCAATTGGAAAGTGGAACCCTGTATCGACATCATAGGGGGGCCCTCAAGTCTGGGGATGACCTGCAACGTTGCGAACTGGAACAACTACCAGCAGCGACTGTATGACGAATTTGAACGCATCATGGGGTTGGCGGAAGCCAGTGGCGATCCGGAACGGATTTATTCGGCAGCCTACTGGCTGATCGACCAGAATGATCCCTTTCGCATGACCATCTTGTCATTTGACTATCCCGGCCAGGATTGTGACGCCATCCGGAACCGGATTCTTACCGGGTGGGGTGCCTGCATCTACAACAAGATCAACAAGGCAGCGAAGGACAACGCAACGGACTGGCTGCAAGGGAAGAAAAATATTCCCCAGGTCAAAGCCAATATGACACTGAAATCGCAGGAGTCGGTGATGGAGTGCTTTATGGACAGGAGAAAATATCTGGAATACTACAACGACGCCGACAAGCTTCTCAACGACTGGCTCCGCCCGATGCCGGCACCGGAAAAACGTCAGCAGTTGATGGCGAAAGTGCAGCAGCGTGTTCGCAGCGCGATGGCCAACAGCGGATATGGCGACTGTGAATACTATGCAGATGCAGTGGTGCGACTTGATCAGGTGATCTGGCGTGATCAGTACCGGTCCGGAGTTGCACAGCTGCCGGTGGATTGGGATCACAATTTCTGGAAAAGCGCGCGCACCTGTGCGACGGATTCGTGGTAGCAGGCAGCAACGTCCTGCACACTGTGTTTGTGAAAGTCAAAACGGTTCTTTGGATTGAATAGTCCGGAGGTCAGGCTCATGAACTGGTCCTGCTCAGTGGCATGGAATGGGGCGAGTATGCCGCGTATACTCAAGGCTGTCCTCGACGCATATCAACCCCGTTCCGGCAGATTTCAGTGAGCGCGCATTTATGCCCAAACACGCATTAAACGGACTTCCCCGCGCCAATCTTCAGCATATCGACAGCATCCTGGCCGAGTGGCAGCCAGTGCTCGGCGCCGACTACGAGGGTTATCGCAATCATGTCGTCCGCATGGTGACTTTTTGCCTGATGCTGAGGCGTCTTGCCTCCCAGGACGTCAGCGAAGAAGATCAGCGCAAAATCGAGATTGCCGGGTGCTTTCATGATATCGGATTGTGGACCGGCAACACGCTGGATTATCTGTCACCCTCGCTGCCGCCGGCGCGCCGCTATCTGGCAGCCCAGGGCCTGGATGGATGGAGCAGCGAAATCGAGCAGATGATTCTGCTGCATCACAAGGTGACGCCGGTGCAGGACAGTGAGCCCGCACTGGCGGAATTGTTCCGGCGGGGGGATCTGGTGGATTTCTCGCTGGGGGCTGTCCGCTTTGGTCTGCCCGGCAAGGTCGTACGCAAGGTGCAGGCGATTTTTCCCAACGCGGGATTTCACAAAATGCTGGCCCGGCGCTCTGCGCGCTGGGCGGTGCAGCATCCGCTGAATCCATTGCCGATGTTGAAGTGGTGATGAAGCAGAATCAGTTCAATCCACTTCAATCGCATTCATGTACGCCCGGAACATGCTGATATAGCGCGGCACGTCCAGCAGAAATGAATCATGCCCCTGCGGGCAATCGATATCCGCGTAACTCACGTTCTTTTTGGCCGCCAGCAGTGCGGTGACGATTTCCTCCGACCGTTCCGGCGAGAAACGCCAGTCGGTGGTGAAGGACATGATCATGAAATTGGCTTTGGCCCGGCGCAGCGCTTCCGCCAGATCGTCGTTGAAATCCGCCGCCGGATCGAAATAATCCAGTGCCCGTGTCATCAACAGGTAGGTGTTGGCGTCGAAGTTTTTCGAGAACACCTCGCCCTGGTAATTCAGATAACTCTCCACCTGGAATTCCACGTCGAAATCAAAACTGATCGAGCCGTCACGCAGTTCGCGGCCGAATTTTTCCCGCATCGCCGCGTCCGACAGGTAAGTGATGTGGCCGAGCATGCGCGCCAGGATCAGGCCGGTTTTCGGGTAGGTGTTTTTTTCGTAGAAATGGCCGCCGTGGAAATCCGGGTCCAGCAGGATGGCCTTGCGGGCAATTTCGTTGAAGGCGATGTTCTGCGCCGACAGTTTGGGTGCGGCGGCGATGACCACCGCATTGCGCACGCAGTCGGGGAAGTCGATGCTCCACTGCATGGCCTGCATGCCGCCCAGGCTGCCGCCCACCACTGCCGCCCATTGCTGGATGCCAAGAAAATCCATCAGTGCTTTCTGGCTGATCACCCAGTCTTTCACGGTGACGATGGGAAAGTCGGGGCCGTAGGGTTTGCCGGTTTCGGGATTTTGGGTGCTGGGGCCGGTGCTGCCGTGGCAGCCGCCCAGGTTGTTCAGGCTGACGACGAAGAAGCGGTCGGTGTCGATGGCCTTGCCGGGGCCGATGCAGGCGTCCCACCAGCCGGGCTTGCTGTCGTTCTCGCTGTGGTAACCGGCGGCATGGTGGTGGCCGCTCAGGGCGTGGCACACCAGCACGGCGTTGCTGCGGGCAGCATTCAGCTGGCCATAGGTTTCATAGACCAGATCGTAGCGGGGCAGGGTTTTTCCGCATTGCAGGGTGATGGGGGCGTCCCAGCGGAAAGACTGGGGCTGCACGATTCCCACCGAATCCTCAGGCAACTGTTTCGGCATCGGCGCAGGTGACTTCCGGGCAAGAGTTCAAGGTGTGCGCAGTCTATCAGAATTGGGGGGGGTGGAAAGGGTGGGTGGCAAGGGTGACGGCTACGGGCTCATCACCTTTTTTACCGCCAGCAGCAGACGGGCATCCAGCAGGGGTTTTTCCAGGAAGTCGGTGGCACCGGCGCGCATGGCTTCCACCGCCAGGGGCACGCCGCCCCGGCAGGCGGTAATGATGGCCGGCACGTTGAAGCCGTGTTCCCGCAGCTGCGACAGCAGGGCGATCCCGCCGGCCGGGGTGAACTCCGACGCCATGACCAGGCAGCGCGGCAGTTGTTGCAGCAGCAGGGCTTCCACCTGGCCGGCGTCCCGGGCGGACTCCACGGCAAAACCCACGGTTTCGAACAGCAGCTGCATGCTGTCGCGGACGGCTTCATCCGGTTCCGCCAGCAAAATGTCGATCCTGTGAGGGGTGGTGATCCCGGCATGGCCGGCCACTGACTGGTCCACGAACAAGTCCTCGTTACTAAACACGCACATGGAGTGCGGACTTGTTCTATTTTGAGGTCAGAAGGATGACCGGGCCATACGTGCTTGTACCTAGCCCGGCCCCTTCGTTGACGGGGATCAGGGATTGGTGGGGTCGGTTTCGATGATCAGCATCATCCGCACCAGGTCCGCCAGGGATTCCGCCTGCATTTTCTCCATGACCCGGGCGCGGTGGATCTCGACGGTGCGCTGGCTCAGTTCCAGGTCGGCGGCAATGACCTTGTTGGCCTGACCCTGCACTACCCGGTCCAGCACTTCCCGCTCGCGTGGGCTCAGCAGTTTCAGGTTGGCGCGGATGCTGTCCTGGCGGCGGCCGCCCCGGCTGCGGTTGCGGTCCCAGGCCAGGGCCTCGCCGATGCGGTCCAGCAGATCCTGGTCGCGGAAGGGCTTCTGCAGGAAGTCGAAGGCCCCGGCCTGCATGGCCTGCACCGCCATGGGCACGTCGCCGTGGCCGGTGATGAAGATGACGGGAATCGGCACGCCGTTCTGCTTCAGGCGCTGCTGCAGTTCCAGCCCGCTCATGGCCGGCATGCGCACGT
>JBMOPR010000893.1:0-4862 GCA_049323075.1 Pseudomonadota bacterium | reverse complement strand
CCGGAAAATGAACCCTGAACTCCCGGAGCTACGTGCCAACAAACCAGCTCTTTCGCGCTCTTCGAAATGCGGCAACTGCGGCTGCTAAAATTGGCACAATGCTCGATGAGCAGGATCGGGTGATGGGGTTCAAGGACGTCAGCGGCCATGGATGGCCGCTGTCGAGCCTACAGGGACGTACTTGTGGCGCGCCTTGAACCCCATCGCCCGGTCCTGCTCCTGCGCTGAACTGAATTTAAATCGCACCAAACGAACCCTTTTCCAACCCTGAGGACAGACCATGAACATCCTGATCATTGGCAACGGCGGACGTGAACATGCGCTGGCCTGGAAAGTGGCCCAGTCATCCAAGGTGGAAAAAGTGTTTGTCGCGCCGGGCAATGCCGGCACTGCGCTGGAAGCAAAAGTGGAAAACGTCGCCATCGACGTACTGGCCATCGACAAACTGGTGCAGTTCGCCAAACAGAATAACGTTTATCTGACCATTGTCGGCCCCGAAGCGCCGCTGGTGAACGGCGTGGTGGATGCATTCCGCGCCGCCAATCTGAAATGTTACGGCCCCACCAAAAACGCCGCGCAACTGGAAGGCTCCAAAGCCTTCACCAAGGATTTTCTGGCGCGTCACAAAATTCCCACCGCTGCTTACGGCAACTTCACCGAAATCGACAAAGCCATTGCCTACATCAAGCAACAGGGCGCGCCGATTGTCGTGAAGGCCGACGGTCTCGCCGCCGGCAAGGGCGTGATACTGGCACAGACCGAAGCCGAAGCGATCGCTGCCGTGAACGACATGCTGGCGGGCAACAAATTCGGTGACGCCGGCAGCCGCGTGGTGATCGAGGAATTTCTGGTGGGCGAGGAAGCCAGTTTCATCTGCATGGTGGACGGCGAGAACGTGCTGCCGATGGCCACCTCGCAGGACCACAAAGCCCGCGACAATGGCGACCAGGGCCCCAACACCGGCGGCATGGGCGCGTACTCCCCCGCTCCGGTGGTGACGCCGGAAATTTCGCAGCGGATCATGGACGAAGTGATTTACCCCACCGTGCGCGGCATGGCGGATGAAGGCAATGTGTACACCGGATTTCTGTACGCCGGCGTGATGATCACTGCCGACGGCACCCCCAAGGTACTGGAATTCAACTGCCGCTTCGGCGATCCGGAAACCCAGCCGATCATGATGCGCCTGCAATCGGATCTGGTGGCACTGGTGGACCTGGCACTGGAAGGCAAGCTGAACCAGGCGGAAGCGCAGTGGGACCCGCGCGCATCACTGGGCGTGGTGATGGCGGCCGGGGGCTACCCGGACGATTACAAGAAAGGGGACATCATTCTGGGCCTGCCGGAACAGGAGCAGGACAACGCCAAGGTATTCCACGCCGGCACCACACTGAAAGACGGCCGGGTGGTCACCAATGGCGGCCGGGTGCTGTGCGCCGTGGCTTTGGGCGACACCGTGGCCCAGGCCCAGGCCCGCGCCTACGATCTGGTCAAGCAGATCAACTGGAGCAATGTCTATTATCGCGACGACATCGGCTACCGCGCAGTGGAAAGGGAACGGTCCCGGTCCTGACACTTGCGGAGTGACGCCCTTTCCCGGCGTCACTCCCCTACCCGGCATTCCTTCGACACCCCCCCGCTCAACCCGCTTACAAAACGCAACATTCGCTTTCGATTCCACTCACATATTCCACAGATATTACGACCCAGCCCGCCCTGTATTTGACTATTATTTGATCACACGCCTATGCCCGGGCCTCTTTCCCTGTGGTGATCTGGCGGCTCATAACAACAACTCCAACGGGAAGCATTATGAAGAACGCGAAACTGCTGGTCGCACTGGCCCCCCTTATCCTGACTGCCTGCGGTGGCGGTTCCGGTGGCAACGCCTCCGACGCCAGCGGCACCGTCCCGGCGGAATCCCCAGCAACGGACAGCACCAGCCAGCAGCAACAGGAAATGGCAGCGTCCATCAATAGCTTCACTACCCAGGCCCAGTCCGCCGCAGGCGCCACTTCCGACGAGAACCTGACCGGCGTCTGGCTGGAAGCATCGGGGAATATCTGGAGCGAAAGCGGCACCGAGGATGGCGAGTCCGTGGAAGGCAGTTACGTCGACACTACCGCCCACGTGCACTTCGTGAAGGACAACGGCACCAGCCTCGACATCAGCGATTGCAGCTCCGCCCTGCGCCTGTACACCTTCCATTTCGATGGGGCCAACCAACTGGTGTGGGGGAATTTTCCCGGCGACAACAAACCCGTGGGTACGATCAGGAACAATCGGGTAATCGAATTCGGCAGCACCGACTACAGCAGCAGCAAAACCACCGCCAACGGTAGCAGTGACAGCACCGGACATTTCAGCTCGCGCTGGGTCAAACTGTCGAGCGACATCGGCAGCAGCATCGGCACGCTGAGCGGCTATGGCTCGAACAAGACAATCAGCTGCGCCAACATTCTCACCCGGGAAGGCGAGCGCAACGGCGAAGACGCGCATTTCTACAGCGCCACATTTCGCGACACAACAGGCGAATGGATTTTCTCGGACAGCAACACCGGTAACGACAACCCCACCCGCGACGGCATCCAGTTCAGCATGAGTTACGACGGCGCGCCGGTGAAATTCACCCTGAAATAAGCGCTTCAATAAACAGCAAGGCGCCGCCACACCCGTGTGCGGCGCTCTGACCGTTCAATCAACCCTTGTTCGCCGTCTTGCTGTTGGCCTTGCCTTCCGCCCAGCGTTTTTCGATGTAGGAATAGATCAGACCCGCAATATCCTTGCCGCTGGCTTCCTCAATCCCTTCCAGCCCTGGCGACGAATTCACTTCCATGATCAGCGGTCCGCGATGGGAACGGATCAGGTCCACGCCAGCCACGCTCAACCCCATGATTTTGGCTGCCCGCACCGCCATGGCCCGTTCTTCCGGCGTGATTTTCACCAGGCTGGCGCTGCCGCCTCGATGCAGGTTGGAACGGAACTCCCCCGGTTTGGCCTGCCGTTTCATGGCCGCCACCACCTTGTCGCCGATCACGAAGCAGCGGATGTCCGCGCCACCTGCCTCGGCGATGTATTCCTGGATCAGGATGTTCGCTTTCAGGCCCAGAAACGCTTCGATCACGCTTTCGGCCACCTTGCGCGTATCCGCCAGCACCACGCCGATGCCCTGGGTGCCTTCCAGCAATTTGATCACCAGCGGCGCGCCGCCCACCATGTCGATCAGGTCGGGAATTTCGTCGGGGGCATGGGCGAAACAGGTCACCGGCATACCAATGCCCTTGCGCGACAGCAGCTGCAGCGACCGCAGCTTGTCGCGGGAGCGGGAAATGGCCACGGATTCATTCAGGGTGAACACACCCATCATCTCGAACTGGCGGACCACGGCGGTGCCGTAAAACGTGATGGACGCGCCGATGCGCGGAATCACTGCATCGAAATCCTCCAGCGACTTGCCCTTGTAGTGAATGGTGGGCTTGTCGGTGGCCATGTTCATGTAACAGCGCAGGGTGTCGATGACGTGGGCCTCGTGCCCGGCTGCCTCGGCCGCTTCTACCAGACGACGGGTGGAATACAGATTGCGGTTACGGGACAGAATCGCAACTTTCATGCAGGGGTTCCGTTTTGGGGATTCCGTTTCGGGAGTTCCGTACAAGGGGGGTCAGTGAATCAGGCAAGACCGCAATTTAAACGCGGCATCTATATCATAATTCTTTTTCACTGATTACGCCCGGCACCCTGCGTGCTGCCCGTGGTCCATCGCGCAATCATTGATCAGGTTCAACTTTGGCGACAAACATCTGCAGACTTCCGACAGCCACGTCTACACTTAGGGCAAGGAAACGGTGATTCAATACCGTCAAAGACATGCCATGAAGATTCTCAATAAATTGACCGGTCTGCTGGGTGCTGGCGCCAAGAATGAAGCCAAACAGGGTTTCGTTCTGGAAGTATCGCATCTGAAAATCCTGGTGCCTTTCAACGAGATGCCGGATAACCATCTGCAGGAAGTGCTGAAAATTGCCCGCGTGCAGTCAGTACCGGCGCGCAAGAAACTGTTCAAGCGTGGCCAGGAGGACACCCTCGTGCACTACGTGCTGCAGGGCACGGTGGACTTGCTGGACGAGCATTTCAACATTACCTCGATCAAGGCAGGAGATGCTGCCGGCGCCCACGCCCTGGACAATGAAACACCCCACCGACTGTCGGCCATTACCACCTGCGACAGCCTGCTGCTGGAGTTCGACAAGGACCGGCTCGACCTGCTGATGACCTGGGAACAGGCCGCCAGCGGAGAGCAGGCCGGTGCCGACACCCCCGAGGAAGACTGGATGTCGGCCCTGCTGGAGTCGGAACTGTTCAGCAAGGTTCCCCCCGCCCATATCCAGCAGCTGTTCGCCACATTCAAAAGCCAGCAATGCAGCGCCGGTGATGTGATCGTGCAGGAAGGCCAGCCGGGTGACCGCTTCTTCGTCATTGCCGCCGGCCGTGCACGGGTCAGCCGCCGGGGTGCCGACGGCGACCGTCAACTGGCTGAACTGGGGGCCGGACGCTTTTTCGGCGAAGAAGCCCTGATCGGCGAAACCACCCGCAATGCCACCATCACCATGGAAACCGCCGGCAAGCTGATGTACCTGGACAAGGCGGAATTCAAGAAACTGCTGGAAGAACCGGTACTGCGCAGCCTGAGCGGGCCTGACCTGGAGCGCATGCGCACCAGTGGCCAGCCACTGGTACTGCTGGATGTGCGGTTGTCGGGCGAATACAAGCACCTGCACGACGAAGGCAGTATCAATGTGCCCCTGAACCGGCTGCGGGATCGGATGACGGAATTTGCCAGGGACAAGTTCTACGTGGTATCC